>NZ_JBEUPA010000054.1:0-43264 GCF_040492065.1 Actinomadura sp. NPDC000929
CCGATCTCGGCGGGCGGGACGACGTGCAGCGTCAGCCGGAGCGGAAGCGCGGTCGCCGCGGCGGCGGCCGCCGCGCCCACGATCGCGGCGGGACGGGCCTCCGCGCGCCGCACCACCAGGTTGAGGAGGACCAGGGCGGCGCCGGTCTCGGCCGCCCACCAGCCGGCCGTCCGGTTGTCGGCCGGGCCCCGGTAGAGCAGGGTCGCGGCCAGCGAGCCGGCCGCGGCCGTGCCGGCGATCGCGCCCGGCCGGGCGGCCGGGAAGGCGAGCATCAGGACCAGGGCGGCGCCGGTCAGCCAGGCCGAGAACGTGATCAGCGGACCCGCGCCCGGCGTGCCCGCGGCGGCGGCCGCCGCCGTCGCGGCGATCGCCGCTCCGGCCGCGCGGGCCCGCGGGCGGCTCTGCCGAACGGCCGAGGCGCACGCCAGGAAGATCTGCCGAACGGCCGATGCCCGGGCGGGGGTCCCGTCGCGAGGCTCGTCCTCATGAACGATCACAAGCGAATCGTACGAACCGGGCTGGCCGCGGCCGCCGTGGCCTGCCTCGCGGGGTGCGGTCCGACGGCCGAGGCCGCGCCGGCGGGCGCGGCGTCCGCGTGGGCGCTGCTGCGCGCCGACGCCGATCGCGACGGGCGGCTGTCGGCCGCCGACGACGCCCGGCGCGGCGCGTGGACCGCCGCCCGGGGGGCGATCATGCTGCCGAACCTGGACGACGACGCCTCCCGCTGTCCTGCGGCGGGCCCCGGTGGGAAGCGGCTGACCGATGCGGCGCTGGCGGCGTGCGACGACGCGGCGGACGCGGTGGTGAACGGTGCGGCCGACGCCGCCGACCTGGCGCCGCTGGAGATTCCGGCGATGGCGGGCGCGTCCGGTTCCGCGCGGGCGACGCTGCGCGCCGACGCCCGCTCGGCGGACAAGGTGCGGATCTTCGTCCGCCGCGGCGGGCGGCTGACGGCGCTCGGCGCGGACGGCGGGATCCGCCCCGGCGAGCTGCGCCGCGGGGTGCGGCTCGCCGTCGAGGCGCGCGACGTCGTCCGCGACCCGGCCGCCTGGTCCGGCTTCAGCGACCTCACGCTGACGGTCACCGACGGCGGCCGGACCCGGGCCGACACGGTCCGGCTGCGCGTGGCGCCGGTTCTCTTCCAGCACGACCTCCTGCCGCTGGACCGCGCGGTCGTGGCGAACCCCAAGGCTCCCGTGACGCTCGAAAAGGGAACAGCGCCCGACAAGCCCGTCAAGGGGCAGGAGGCGTACCGGCGCGACCTGCGGCGCGGCCTGGACGCCGAGGGCCTGCGCGCACCGTTCATCGAGTCGCCGGCGGGGGGCGATCAGTGGATGGGCGACATGTTCAAGGCCGGCTACGCGTCCATGCCGGGCCGGGACGGCAAGGAGCACCACATCGTGGTCAACCTCCGGTCGCCCGCCGTGACCCCTCACTTCCCGGCCCGCGACCGCCCGCTGCGGGACGCGTCCCGGCCGGTGTTCACCTTGATGCGCGGGCCGGGCGTCGCGGGCCTCCAGGAGTTCGACGCGACGGCGGTCGACCGGCCCGACGACAACCTGTACTACGGATCGGCCAGTTCGAGCGGCAACTTCGGGACGATCCCGCCGTACGGCGATTACCGGACCGGGCGGATCGTGTACGGAGGCGAGGGCAGGTTCGCGCCCGACGCGACGTTCACCCGGATGCTGGAGGCCCAGGGCTACCAGGACCCGATCGCCATCGACACGAGCTGGCTCGGGGTGGGCCACATCGACGAGTTCTTCCACTTCGTGCCCCGGCGCGGCGGCAAGGGCTGGGCCATGGTCGTCGCGGATCCGCGGATGGGCATGGACCTCCTGACGAAGGTCGCCCGCAGCGGTGGCGGCGGGCGGCGGCTGGTCGAGGGCGTCGCCCCGTCCGACACGCAGTTCCCGGGCCTCACGGTCGCCCAGGCCCTCGCCAAGCCCGATCTGGTGAACGGCACCCGCATCGCGGCGGCGGGCGTCGACCGCGCGCTGCGGCAGTTCCGCGAGAAGGCCGGGATCACCGAACGGGACGTCATCCGCGTTCCGGCGCTGTTCACGCAGCTCGGCCTGCCCGACGGCTATCCGCGCAAGGACCTGACCGTCACGTACCTGCCGGACGCCGCCAACGGCATCAGCACCGGCACCGGCGGTTATCTCGCCCCGGCCCAGCACGGGCCGCGGCAGGGCGGGCAGGACGTGTTCCAGCGGGAGACCGAGCAGGCGCTGCGCGGAGCCGGCGTGCGCGTCCACTGGATCGAGGACTGGGACTACTCCCACTACGTCGGCACGGCCGGCGGCGACATCCACTGCGTCACCAACGTGCAGCGCAATCTGAGCGGCACCACGTCCTGGTGGCGCCCCGCCCGATGAGCCCCGGGGGTGGGCGTCTATTCGTTCAGGCCGTCGGGGCCGGCGGCGGTGTCGATCCGGTAGCCGACGCCGGGCACCGTGGCGATGAGCCATGGTTCGCCGAGGCGTTTGCGCAGGGCGGAGACGGTGATGCGGACGGCGTTGGTGAACGGGTCGGCGTTGGCGTCCCAGGCCCGTTCCAGGAGCTCCTCGGCGCTGACGACACCGCCCTCGGCGGCGGCGAGGACTTCGAGGACGGCGAACTGCTTGCGGGTGAGGGCGACGTAGCGCCCGTCGCGGAAGACCTCCCGGCGGAAGGGGTCCAGCCGCAGGCCCGCGATCTCGTGGACCGGGGGGCGGGCGTGCGCGCGCCTGCGGTCCAGCGCGCGCAGCCGCATGACGAGCTCCCGGAGCTCGAACGGTTTGGTGAGGTAGTCGTCGGCGCCGAGCTCGAACCCCGAGGCCTTGTCGTCGATGCGGTCGGCGGCGGTGAGCATGAGGATCGGGATGCCGCTGCCGGAGGCGACGATCCGCCGGGCGACCTCGTCGCCGGAGGGGCCGGGGATGTCGCGGTCCAGGACCGCGAGGTCGTAGGAGTTCACGCCGAGCAGTTCCAGGGCGGAGTCGCCGTCCCCGGCGATGTCGGCGGCGATCGCCTCCAGCCGCAGCCCGTCGCGGACGGCTTCGGCCAGGTAGGGCTCGTCCTCCACGATCAGCACGCGCATACCCGAAGACTAGGCGGCGCGGCATATCGCCGGCATATGCAACTCGCGCGTCCACGCCGGTCGTGCGGGAGGCCGTCCGGAGTGGGGAGGCCGCGCGGTCAGGGCGTGGGGAGCCTGCGGACGGCCACGCCGATGAACTGATCGGCGCGGACGAACCCGTAGTCGCGGGAATCCCAGCTGGTGGCCGCGTTGTCGCCCAGCACGACGAGGGCGCCCGGCGGGACGGTCTCCTCCCGCGCCTCCCGCAGGGACGGCACCCGGTCCACCGGCACGGGATCGCCGGCCACGGCGATCGCCCGCTTGACGAGCAGGAGCCCGTCCGGGTGGTCCCGCACGACCGGAACCTCCTCGTCCGGGGCGGGGCCGGGCTCGTCCGGCGGCGGCGCGTCCAGCGTCGGCGGCCGGATCCGCACCACCACGATCTGGCCCGCGCGCACCCGCCGGGTCCGGCGGACGAGGAGCCGGTCGCCGGAGTGGAGCGCCGGCTCCATGCTGGGCCCGTCGACCGTGGTGACCAGGTACCGCAGGCGCACCCACACGGTGAGGGCGCCGACCGCCAGGAGCACGCCCGCCGCGGCGGCGAGCCACGTCACGCGAGGTCCCCGGAGGGCTGCGGGGTCTCCTGGTATCCGGCCGCCTGGAGGCGGAACAGGCGGGCGTAGCGTCCGTCCGCCGCCATCAGCGACTCGTGGGTGCCGAGCTCGGCCACGCGGCCCTCGTCGAGGATCGCGATGAGGCCGGCGTCCCGGACGGCGCTGAGCCGGTGCGAGATCAGCAGGCTGGTCCGGCCGGACCGGTGGAGGCGCATCTGGGCGTGGACCTCGTGCTCGGCCTCGGGGTCGAGGCCGGAGCTGGGCTCGTCCAGGATCATCAGGTCCCGGCCGTCGCGGACGAAGGCGCGGGCCAGCGCGAGGCGCTGCCACTGGCCGCCGGACAGCACCACCCCGGTGCCGGCGTCCTCCTTGTCGGCCTCCGAGAAGAACATCCGGGTCAGCAGGGTGTCGTAGCCGTTCGGCAGCCCGGCGAGCTTGTCGTGGACGCCAGCCCTGGCGGCCGCGTCCTGGACCGCCTCCGGCCGGTCGAGCGTCCGGAGGTCGCCGACCGCGATGTTCTCCCTCGCGGTCATGTCGTAGTTCATGTGGTCCTGGAACACCGCGCTGATGCGCTCGCGCAGCGCGTGCGGCGGGATGTCGCGCAGGTCGACGCCGTCCCACAGGATCCGCCCGCGGGTCGGGTCGTACATGCGGCAGAGCAGCTTGACCAGGGTGCTCTTGCCCGCGCCGTTCAGGCCGACCAGCGCGACGGCCCGGCCGTGCGGGATCGTCAGGTCGACGCCGCGCAGGACCCACGGATGGTCGTCGCTGTACCGGAACCACACGTCCTGAAACTCGACGCCCCGCCGCAGCGCCGGGGCGTCGCCCGTGGGGGCGCTCGGCAGGTCCGGCTCCGCGCGGGTCACCGCGACGTAGTGCGTGAACACGAGCAGGCGGCCGTGGGCGGTGGCGATCGAGGACGTCAGCAGGCTCAGGGCGGTCTGCACGCCGGCGACCGCGGCGACGAACATCGTGACGTCCCCGGCGCTGAGCGTCCCGTGCCGCGCCGCCGCGATCGCCCACCACAGGCCGCCGCCCGCCACCGCGCCGCTCAGCGCGGTCAGGCCGCCCTGGACGGCCAGCTCGCGCCGGCTCATCCGCTGCTCGGCCCGGTTGCCGCGTACGCGTTCGGACATCATCCGGGCGCGCAGGAAGGCGCCGATGCCGAACAGCCGGATCTCGGTGGCCGCCTCCACGTCC
Organism: Actinomadura sp. NPDC000929; assembly: GCF_040492065.1. Taxonomy (NCBI): domain Bacteria; kingdom Bacillati; phylum Actinomycetota; class Actinomycetes; order Streptosporangiales; family Thermomonosporaceae; genus Actinomadura; species Actinomadura sp. NPDC000929. The sequence continues at coordinate 4,876 of NZ_JBEUPA010000054.1, forward strand.
GTCAGCAGGCCGCTGTAGAAGTACTCGCGGCGGTGGGTCCGCTCGGTCGCCCACTGCATGGCCGCCCGGCTCCGCGACAGCAGGAGCTCGGCGACCAGCGCCGGGACGGCGGACAGCAGCACCAGCCCCGTCATCGACGGGCTGATCACCAGCAGCGAGACGAGGAAGCCGGCGAGGGACAGCGCGCCGCGGGCGGTGCCGCAGACGGCGTCGACCAGGAATCCCGCGCTGGCGGACGCCTCCTGCGCCAGGCGCAGCCGGTCGAGGAAGACGGGGTCCTCGAACCGCCGCAGCCCGACCTGGCGCTCCGTCGCGGCGAACAGCCGGTCGGTCGCGAGGACTCCGGCGGCCCGGCCGGCCTGGTCGCGCAGGTACGTGCCGATCCCGGGCAGGGCGGCGGCGGCCAGCCCGGCGGCCACCAGGGCGGCGGCCGGGCCCGCGACCGGGTCCTGCGTCATCGTCAGCCGGTCGAGCACCGTCTTCATCAGCCAGGCGGTCGCGATCGGCGCGGCGGCCTCGGCGAGGGTGACCAGCAGGTAGCCGGACACGCCACCGGGCGCCGACCGCCAGATGAGGGCGGCCGCCTCGGTCCCGGCGGCGGCCAGTCCGCGGACGTGGGCGCGGCCCCTCATACGCCCGGCCCCCGGTCCGCGCCCAGCGTCTTCACGCCGGGGATTCGATGGGCAGGTCCTCCAGGCGCCCGCCCGCGGCCACCACGCGCTGCCCGCCGTCGACGATGTAGAGCGCCGGCGTCCAGGTGTTCTGGAAGGCGTTGCTCACGGCGCCGTCGTGCTCCTCGACGACGACGCGGACCGCCGGCGACAGGACCGCGACCAGCTCGGGGTCGTCACCGGACACCACCGCGAGCCGGGGCAGGCCCGTCGCGAGTCCCGCGAAGCGCGGAGCCAGCTCGTGGCAGGGCGGGCAGTTCGCGGAGAAGAAGCCGACAAGGCCGAGGAGGTCCGCCTGGGTGACCGGCTCGCCCTCGGTGGTCGTCGCGGTGAAGTCGCCGATCTGCGAGCCGGGCCCGAGCGCCATCGGCGGGCCCCCGTGCTCCCCGTGGCCCGGTTGCGCGGCGTCGTGCCCGCGCAGCCTGCGGATCAGGGCGAGGGTGAGGACGAGGTTGAAGGCGGACAGCAGCCCGACGAGGACGACGGCGGCGGTGAGGTAGGGCATCAGGGGTTCCTCGCGAACAGCTCGACGATGTCGTCGAGGGAGACGATCAGCACCGCTCCGGCCAGCCCGGCCGCGGCGGCCACCGCGACTCCGCCCGCGGGCGGCAGGTCCCCGGGGGACAGGGCGCCGAGCACGGCGCAGGTGAGGAGCACTCCGTTGCGGGCGAGATGGCGCGGGCCGAGCGGAGCGCTGGACGGGCCGAAGCAGCGGCAGGCGGTGCGGCGTCCGCGCCGGAGCGCCGCCGCGACGGCCGCGGTGAAGGCGGCCAGCAGCACGGCGGCGAGCCCGAAGCCGAAGGGGGCGGTCACCGGCGCGACCAGCAGCGGCGGCACCAGCGCCTCGAGCGCGGTGGTGGCGATCGCCAGTAGCCGGGCGCGGCCGGGCCACGCGGGCACCAGCGCGGGGACGGACCTGGCGAAGCCGTCGAGGTCGCGGAGTTTGGACACGGCCGACACGGCGAAGACCAGACCGACCAAGCAGGCGCAGCCGATCCGCACGAGTTCCATCCGCACTCCTCAGGAGCACCCGCGGGCAGCGTCGCGCCGCCGCCCGCGGGGGAGTTCCACGGTCAGCCGCAGGCGCCGATCACGTAGTGGCGGCACTGGCCGTCGCAGCAGACCTTCTTGTAGTAGATGGTCTGCGAGCAGTAGTAGTACGTCTTGCAGGCGGCGGACGCGGTGGCCTTGGGGGCCACGCGCGCCAGCAGGCGGTCGACGAGACGGCTCATGCTTGTCTCCTCTCCCCGGCCGTTGCGGCGTGGGCGGTGATCATGATTCGGACCAACCGGATTACAGCACACCGAGCGCCGCGATTCCGCCAAAAATGATCATTTCTCTCGCTGGCGTGTTCGGCCTGGCCGGGCGAGGGGGCCGGCGGGATCCGCCGGTGTTCCGCCGCGCCGTGCGGTCCGCCCTCGGGGATGAGCGTCAATCCGTCCGCGGGGTGATCTTCCGGAGCGGAGACCCGGTCCGGCGGTGGATCACGGGGACAAGTGGCGCATTCGAGAATCAGTGGACCAATCCGTGCAACTGCGCGGGAGAGGCATCGATCCCCACGGATCGACCCCCACGAAGGGAACCTCATGCGTCTCGGACACAGGATTCTCGCGACGGGCGTAGCCGGCGCGGTGCTCCTGCCGGCTTTAACGGCCACCGCCTTGGCCGCCCCGGGCGACACGACGAGCCCCGTCGAGAAGGCGCGCGTCGACCGCGTGCCCACCCCGAAGCTCGCCTGGTACAAGTGCTACGACTACGCGGAATGCGCGACCGTCCGGCTGCCCTTGGACTACGACGATCCCAAGGGCGCGACGACCGAGATCGCGCTGCTGAAGGTGAAGGCGCGCAACGCCAAGAAGCGGATCGGAAGCCTCTTCGTCAACCCGGGCGGGCCCGGCGGCCAGGGCACCGCGATCGCGTACCAGTCGCCCTACTTCCTCGGCGCTGACGTCCTCGACCGCTTCGACGTCGTCGGCTTCGACCCGCGCGGCATCGGCTTCAGCTCCAACGTCGCCTGCTTCAAGTCCACCAGGGACCAGACGCTCGCGCTGGCGGGGATGGGCGTCGCGTTCCCGGTCGGCGCGAAGCAGGAGGCGGCCTACGTCAAGTCGGCCAAGGCGGTCGGCAAGGGCTGCTCGACGACCGGGAAGAAGCTGGCGGGTGCGATGTCGACCGCCGAGGCGGCGCGCGACATGGACGTCCTGCGCCGCGCGGTCGGCGACAAGAAGCTGTCCTACCTGGGCTTCAGCTACGGCACGGCGCTCGGCCAGTACTACGCGAACATGTTCCCCGACCGGCTGCGCGCCGTGGTCGTGGACGGGGTCATCAACCCCGTCTCCTGGGTCGGCACCCCCAAGACCGCGAACCGGATACTGGACGACCGGCTGCGGTCCGCCGACGGCGCCTACAAGGCGCTGCGGGAGATCCTCGTCCGCTGCGGCAAGGCGGGCAAGGCGAAGTGCCAGTTCGCGCAGTTCGGGGACCCCGTCAAGAACTTCGACGTCCTCGCCAAGCGGCTGAGGGCGAAGCCCGCCGACGTCGAAGGCGAGCAGGTCACCTACGCCGACTTCGTCGGCGCGGCCCTCGGCTGGCTGTACGACCCGGGAGGCTACGAGGTCATCGACGCCATGGCCACCGACCTGTGGAAGGCGACCTCGCCCGCGTCGTCGGCGGCGCAGGCCGCCAAGGCGCGCAAGGCCCTCGCCGCCCGCATCGCGGAGCGCCGGGCCGAGGTCGCGCGGCAGAAGGAGGCGGCGGAGAAGGTCTCGGCCAAGGACTTCCCCTACGACAACGGCCTTGAGGCGTTCAGCGGGGTCACCTGCACCGACGGCCTGCACCCGAAGAAGGCGGGGAGCTGGCCGGCGCTGACGGCGGCGTCCGACAAGAGGGCGCCCTACTTCGGGCGCGCGTGGGGCTGGAGCAGCGTCCAGTGCGCCCGTGACGCCTGGAAGGTCCGCGACGAGGACGCCTACACGGGGCCCTTCAACCGGCGGACGAACGCTCCCGTCCTGTTCGTGGGCAACTACTACGACCCGGCCACGAACTACAACGACGCCGTCTCGTCCAGCAAGCTGCTGCCCAACAGCCGCCTGCTGTCCAGCAACAGCTGGGGACACACCGCCTACGGCACTTCGGAGTGCGTGACGAAGGCGGTCGACGGCTACCTCGTCGGCGGGAAGCTGCCGCCCGCGGGCAAGGTGTGCGTCGGCGACACCCAGCCGTTCGCCGGCGGCGCCGAATCGGCGCCCCAGACCAGGGGCCCGGCGGACGCGAGCGCGATGGCGCCCCAGGCGGCCGCCACCGGCAACGGCACGAAGCTGCCGCCGGTGGCCACGCGGGTCCCCACGTCCATCCTGCTCGGAACCCGCTGACCTGAACACCCCTGCCGGGCGGGCCGTGTGACGGCCCGCCCGGTGCGCGCTTCGCCGATCAGCCGACGCGCAGCGAACGGAGCAGCGTGTTGACGTCCGGCCAGAGCCGCTTGTGGGACGCGGGCACGTCCAGCCACACGAACGAGGGCCGCGGCCGCCCGGTGTCGACCACCACGACGGTGGACAGGTCCATCGTCGAGCTGACGCCCTCCTTCCGGAAGTGCATCTCGCGGACGATCACCCAGCCCTTCCGGCCGCTCACGTTCAGGGGCTGGGACGCGACGTCGCGGCCGGTCGTGGTCTCGGTGAAGGTCTTGTTCTGACTACCCGGTCACCTCCGGATCCGTCCGCCGGCTCGGGCCCCAGGCGCCGCCCAACGCGGCGTACGACAGGCGTGCGTCGCCATCGCCGACCCGTCCGAGGACCGGTGACCCGGGCCCCTTGTAGCGCGGGACCCGCACGACTGTCAGCCGCACCTCGCCTTTGGGGAGCTGCGGCGCGGTCAGGGCGGGAACCTTCACGCCCGGCACGGACCTGTCTCGGCCCGCGATCCACGATGGGTCTCAGCGCCCCGCCCACGTACCACCTGCCCGACTCGATCAGCGATGACCGATTATGCCCGGCCCGTGCTCTCGGGCTCCCGCCGCCGTGTCAGCCGACCTCGAGTTGCAGGACGACGTCCTGCATCGGGTCGCCGACCGCGATGACCCGCACGTTGGAGATCCTGGGGGCGGTGTTGGTGGTGACCGCCATCGTCCAGACCGCCTGGTTCGCGGACGCGACGGGCGGGCCGACGCTGGAGACGGAGCGGACCCTCGCCAGCCAGTGGGCGGCGACCTGGACGGTCGATGCGAGAGTCGATGGGGAACCGGCGCAGAATTGCGGGCAACCGGAGTAGACGAGGCGGACCCGGTCCGCGTCGACCTTCTGCTCCTTCTTCAGAGTGAATCCGGAAGGCGCCCCGATGGTGGCCGCGTCTTTCTTGTTGGCCGCGTAGGCGGAGTCTCCTCGCAGTGCGTAAGTGAGACCCGTGCCCGCGACGGCGAGCACCGCGAAAAGCGCCACCGCGATCAGGACCGTGCGTTTGGGGTGGCCGGGCGCCGGTGGCAGAGGCCTGGTGGGAGGGGCCGCCGGGGACGGGGGCGCCTCCGCGGCCGGGCGAGGCGGGGCGGAGGCGACGCGGCTCAGCATGGCCCGGAGAGCGGCGGTGTCCGGACGCCCGGCGGGGTCCTTGTCGAGCAGCCGCTCCACGACGGGCTGGAGCGGCCCCGCGTTGCTCATCGGGGAAGGGGCCTCCGTGGCGATGGCCACCAGGACGGCGCCGGTGGCGGAGCCGGCGAAGGGCGGACGGCCCTCGACCGCGTTGTACAGCGTCGCACCGAGCGCCCACAGATCCGTGGCGGCGGTGGCGGGCTGCCCGCGGACCTGCTCGGGCGCCATGAACGCCGGCGTGCCCAGCAGCGCGCCCGAACGGGTGAGCGCGGTCTCGCCCTCCACCGCGGCGATCCCGAAGTCGGTCAGCAGGGCCCGTTCGCCCTCCAGCAGGACGTTGGCGGGCTTGAGGTCGCGGTGGACGATCCCGGCCCGGTGCGCCGCCGCCAGAGCGTCGAGGATCTGGAGACCGAGCGCCGCCGCGCGATCCGGCGCCAGCGTGCCCTCCCGCGCGAGGAGATCGGCCAGGGAGCGCCCCGGCACGAGCTCCATGATGATCCACGGCTGGCCGTCCTCGGAGACCACCAGGTCGTGGACCGTGACGATGCCGGGGTGGCGCAGCCGGGCGGCCGCGCGCGCCTCGCGGTCCAGCCGCGCCGTCCAGGACGCCCGCTGCTCGGAGTCCAGTTCGGGGGGCAGCCGCAGCTGCTTGGCGGCCACCTCCCGTCCGAGCCGCGTGTCATGGACGCGCCAGACCGTGCCCATGCCGCCCTGGCCCAGCGGTTCGATCAGCCGGTACCGGTCCAGCAACACCCGTCCGAGATCATCAGCCACGGCAGGACCGTACTCCGGAGGGCGGCGTGCTCTCCATGCCCGCCCTTGACCGGCATGAGAGGACGCCCACGCCCCGTTCCTTTCCGTGACACGCCCCGGGTGGCTCGCGGGGTGCCGGCGCGAGGGTTGCGAGAATGCGTGCGTGCCTGAACCCCGAGGTCAAGGACCCTTGCCGTCCTTGCTCGCGCTGCTCACGATCATGACCGGGCTGGTGGACTCGGTCAGTTTCCTGGAGCTCGGCAACGTCTTCGTCGCGAACATGACCGGGAACATCATCTTTCTCGGGCTGGGGCTGGGCGGCAGCGGGACGGAGATCATGCTGGCCGCGCTGTCGACGGGGTTCTTCTGCGCCGGCGCGGTCGTGGGCGGTCGCGTCGCCTTCCCCCGGCCGGCGCACCGTGGCCGGCTGCTGGGCGCGGCCACGGCGGTGCAGGCGGTCGCGCTCGCCGCCGCCGCGGTGATCGTGGCGAACCTCGGTCACCGCTCCGGCTCCGGCCGCCTCGCGACGATCGCCGTCCTCGCCGTCTCGATGGGCTGGCAGTACGCGATCGTCCGGCGGCTGGAGGTGCCCGACCTCAGGACGGTCGTGGTCACCACGACCCTCACCGCGCTGGTCGGCGAGCGCGGGCAGCACGGTGCGGCCCTCGCGCGCAGGGGCCTCTCGATCGCGGCTCTGCTGCTGGGCGCGGCCATCGGCGCCCTGCTCATCCGGCACGTCTCGGTGTCGGCCCCCCTGTGGTGCGCGGCCGTCCTGCTGGTGGTCGTCGCCGTCGCGTCCTTCCTCGCCGCGCGGCGGCCGGACGCCCGGAACTGGGCCTGACCGGCGGGGCCAGGTGGGAGGACGCGGATGCTGGGTAGCGCGACCGCATGGACAGAATCACGCGCGGGCTGACCGCCGGGGCGGCCGGGACCACCGCTCTTAACATGGTGACCTATCTCGATATGGCGGTTCGGGGACGACCCGCCAGCAGCACGCCGGAGAAGAGCGTGGAGAAGCTGGCCGACGTCGTCGGGTTCGCTCTGGGCGAGGGCGAGGAGGCCGAGAACCGCAAGGCCGGGCTCGGGCCGATGCTCGGCTTCGGCACCGGACTCGGCGCGGGGCTGCTCTACGGCCTGCTCGCCGGACGCCGGCGCTTCCCCCGGCCGGCCGGGACCGCCGTGCTGACGGCGCTGGCGATGGCCGGGTCGACCGCCCCGATGACCGTTCTCGGCCTGACCGACCCCAGGAAGTGGTCGGCGTCGGACTGGGCGTCGGACGTCGTGCCCCACCTGGCGTACGGCGCGGTGGCCGCCCTCGTCTACGAGGCTCTGAACTAGGGCCAGGGCGCGGCGAACGCCCTGGCCGGGTTCGTGACGAAGATGGCCGTCGCCGCCTCGCGGCCCAGTTGCCGCTCGACGCGCGGGCGCAGGGCGCGGAGCGTGTGGGGGACGCCCAGTTCCGCGCGTGCGCTCGCCGTCGTCGTGTCGCCTCCGAGCAGGAGCCGGTGGGTGTGCCCCGCTTCGGCGAGCGCGGCGAGCGACTCGAACAGGTGCCAGTCGGTGGCGTGGTGGGCGCGGGACGGGCCGTCGAACGCCAGGTAGGCGCCCGATTCGGCGGCGCGGCGGTGGACCCACGGGTCGGGAGAGCGGTTGAGGTGGCCGAGGATCACCCGGTCCGGCGGCACGCCGAGGGCGCCGCAGAGCAGGTCGAGGACGTCGAGGGCCGAGGTCCCCTGCTCCAGGTGGACGCCGATGGGGGCGCCGGTCGCGTTCGACGCCTCGGCCGCCGCGGTCATGACGCGCCGGGCGCGGGCGTCCAGGCCGTGAAAGGCCGTGGCGACCTTGATCATGCCCGCCCGGCCGCGGGTCAGCTCGTCGACGAAGAGGTCGGCGGGCCGGACGCTCTCCAGCGGGTCGGCATCGTAGTGGGCGGCCTGGTGCAGGCCGGTGGCGGCGATGACGTGGACGCCCGTGGCGCGGGAGACGTCCGCGAGGTCGTCGATGCGGCGTCCCATCCCGTGGGGAGTCCACTGGGCGACCGCCCCGCCGCCGAGGCGGGCGAAGGCGCGGAGCTGGGCGGCGGCCGCGGCGGGGTCGTCGAGTTCCTCGCCCGGCAGCCGGGGCGAGCGGATGAAGAGGTGGTCGTGGGCGTCGCACACGCCGAGGTCGCCGGGGGCGATGTCGCCGAGGACCGTCCTGATCCTCACAGTTCCGCCGCCGCCACGCGCAGGCCGGCCAGGGTCTTCGGGACGCCGATGTAGGGCGCGAGGTGGACGAGCGCCTCGACGATCTCCTCGCGGGCCATGCCGAGCCGCAGGCAGGTCCGCACATGCCCGGCGAGCTGCGGATCCACGCCGCCCATCGCGGTGAGGGCGGCGAGGTTGAGCAGCTGCCGGTCGCGCAGCGACAGGCCGTCGCGCTGGTAGGTGCCGCCGAACAGGCTCGTGACGATCCAGTCGGGGAAGCCCGGAGCGAGGTCGTCGAGGCCGGGGAGGGCGGCGTTCTGGGTGGCCTCGTCCTGGAGGACGTCCAGCAGCCGGTAGGCCGCGTCGCGGTCGGGGCGGCTGGGGGTGAGGTGCTCGGCGAGCGACATGGGATCTCCTCTGTAACGCTTGGGTCGTTACAGTAGCACCGTAACGGGTCGAGCGTTACTCTTGAGGCATGAAGGGTGATCCGTCGGCGTTCCGGCTCGACTGCGGTGCCACCTGGCTGAACCTGCTCGCCACGCGCGGCCGCGCCTTCGGCGCGCGGTCGGTCGAGCGCCTTCCCGATCCCGGCCGGTTCGCCGAGTGGCTGGACCTGTGCGAACTCGCCCCGGTCCGGCCGCCCGACCGGGACGATCTGGACCGGGCGCTCCTCCTGCGCGAGCTGCTCCGTCCCATCGCCCTCGCGACCGTGGACGGGCGCCCGCCGGACGAGGACGACGTGCGGAGCCTCGCCGGCTACCTCGCGGAGGAGGACCCGGTCGCCCTCTCGGTCGACGGGCGGATCACCAGGTCCGCGCCCCCGACCGCGGGGGCGGCGCTGGGGCGCATCGCGCGGCAGGCCGTCGACCACCTGACCGGCCCCGGACGGAGCGATCTCAAGGTCTGCCCCGAGGACGACTGCCGCGGTGTCTTCGTCGACACGGCCGGCCGCCGCCGCTGGTGCCCGTCCCCTGCCTGCGCGAGCCGCGGCCGGGTGCGCGCCCTGCGCGCGCGCCGCGCGGCAGAGGCGAAGACCCGGAACGCCTAGTCCCCGGGCGGCGAGCACGCGCTCTCCGATGCAACCGCCGGGGACGGGGTGGGGTTCAGAGGGCGAGGCGCGTCCGGGATGGGCGCGCCCGCCTTATGAGAGGGGAACCCATGGACCTGAGGCTCGACGGGCGCGTCGCGATCGTCACCGGGGCGTCGAAGGGGATCGGGGCGGCCGTCACGCGGACCCTGCTGGACGAGGGCGCCCGCGTGGTCGCCGTGTCCCGCAAGCCGGGCGGGGAGCTGGACGCGCTCGCCGGGCCGAACCTGCTGCACGTGCCCGCCGACCTGATGGACGCCGACGCTCCGGCGCAGGTCGTGGCGCGGGCGGTCGAGGAGTTCGGCCGGCTCGACATCCTGGTCAACAACGCGGGCGGTCCGCCGCCCGGCGCGACGCTGCCCCGGTTCGGTTTCCTGACCCCGTCGGACGACGACTGGCGCGAGATGTTCGAGTTCAACCTGTTTGCGGTGGTCCGCGCGGTGCGGGCGGCGATGCCGCACCTGCTGGAGAGCGACGCGGCGTCGATCGTGAACGTCTCGTCGGGGAACGGGCGGCGTCCCGGGCCGATGAACTACGACTACAACGCGGCGAAGGCGGCGCTGAACAACCTGACGAAGGGGCTGTCGGAGGAGTTCGCGCCGCAGGGCGTCCGGGTGAACTCGGTGTCGCCGGGCCCGGTCCGGACGCCGTGGTGGACGGACGAGGGCGGCGCCGCCGACATCATCGCCGGGGCCATGGGCTCCGACCGCGACGCGGTGCTGGACGGCGGCGCGGCCCAGATGATGAGCCTCACGACCGGCCGTCTGGCCGCGCCGCAGGAGGTCGCGGACGTGGTCGTGCTGCTGGCCTCCCCGCGCTCGGCGAGCACGACCGGGGCCGACTTCGCCGTTGACTCCGGCTTCCTCAAGGAGGTCTGAGCCCGGCCGGAGGAGCGCCGCCCCCGGCCGGAGGGCCGGGGGCCGGCGCGTCACCCGGCGGGGCGGCGCGGCAGCAGCAGGGCCGGGACCAGGGCGAGGGCGAGCATGCCCGCCGCGAGCAGGTAGGTGTGCTGGAACGCCTCCGCCAGCGGCCCGGCCACCGCCCGGCGCCCGTCCGGGCCCAGCCGGTGGACGGCCTGGAGCGCGCCGTCCCGCTCGTCCGGCACCAGGCCGCGCATCAGCGACGACAGCAGGACCGACGCCGTCGCCGTCCCGATCGCGGCCGACATCGTGTTGATCAGGTTGACCGTCGCGCTCGCCGCCGGGGCCCGGTCGCGGGCCATGCCGCGGGTCGCCGCCGTCATCGCGGGCATCATCGTCGCGCCGCCGCCCGCGCCCATCAGCAGCATCGTGGCGCACAGCCCCCAGTAGGGCGCGTCCGCGTCGAGCTGGACGGCGAACAGCGCGAACCCGGTGAGGGCCGTCGCGACCGACACCGGGACGAGCCGCCCGGGCGGCACCCGGTCGGCGATCCGGCCGGCGACCTGCATCGCCGTCCCGGAACCGAGCGCGAACGGGATGCCGAGCACCCCCGCCATCGTCGCGCTCTCACCCCGCACGACCTGCAGGTACAGCGGGAGCAGCAGCATCGAGCCGAAGTAGCCGAACGCGAACAGGGTCAGCGTGCCGGTCGCGGCGGCGAACGTCCGGTCCCGGAAGGCGCGCAGGTCGATCAGCGGATGCCGGGCCGTCAGCGCCCGGACGACGAACGCGGCGATCAGCACCCCGCCCGCGGCCATCGGCGCCACGACGCCGGGCGAGCCGAACGCGCCGCGGTCGCCGCCCGTCGTCACGCCGTACAGCACGGCGGCGATGCCGGGCGAGAGCGTCAGCAGGCCGGGGACGTCCAGCGGCTTCGCCTCCGCCGGGGCGTCGCGCGGGAAGAGCCGCGCCGCCAGCGCCACCACGGCCGCCGCGACGGGCAGGTTCACGAAGAACATCCACCGCCACGACACCTCGTCGATCAGCCAGCCGCCGAGGACGGGCCCGGCGAGCGGGCCGACGAGGATCGCCAGGCCGAGGGTGCTCATCAGCCGGCCGAGCCGCTCGGGCCCGGCGGCGCGCAGCAGGATCGTCATGCCGACCGGCATCACCAGCCCGCCGCTGAACCCCTGCACGACCCGGAACGCGATCAGTGACTCGATGTTCCAGGCGAGCCCGGCGAGCAGCGACCCGGCCCCGAACGCCGCGATCGCGCCCAGGTACAGCCGGCGGGCGCCGAACCGCCCGACCGCCCAGGCGCTGGACGGGATCACCGCGCCGAGTGCCAGCGAGTACCCGGTCGCCACCCACTGGATCGTGCCGAGGGGCGCGCGGAACTCCTGCGACAGCCGGTTGACGGCGACGTTCACGACCGTGGTGTCCAGCGTGATCATGATGGAGCCGAGGACGAGCACCAGCACGACCGCCATCGGGTCCGGCGCCGTCCGGCCCCGCGGCGGGGCCTCGGCCGTCGCGGTCACCTCAGCCTCCGTACGGGCGGGCGGCCCGGGCGTCGCGCAGCGCGTGCCCCCACCAGGCGAGCTGGTCGAGCATCCCCTTGACCGCGCCGGACGCCCCCTCGGGGTCGTTCGGCAGACCGTCGTTCCCGAACCAGTTCCACGGGTGGTGGAAGCTGACGGTGTCGCGGACCGTCACGGCGTGCAGTTCGGCGAAGACGCCCCGCAGGTGCTCGACGGACCGCAGCCCGCCGGCCAGCCCGCCGTACGAGACGAACGCGACGGGCTTGGCCCGCCACTCGTGGAAGTGGGTGTCGATCAGGTTCTTCAGCGTGCCGGGGAAGCTGTGGTTGTACTCGCAGGTCACCACGACGTAGGCGTCGGCCTCGTGCAGCGTCCGGGTCACGCGCGCGAACCCCTCGGACGGCGGCGCCCCCAGCGCGGCGGGCGGCGGCTCGTCCGCGACGTCGACCACGTCGACGGTGAGGTCGTCGCGCTCCCCGGCCCGCTCGGCGAACCAGGTGCCCACGGTCGGCCCGAACCGTCCCTCGCGCGTGCTCCCGATGATGATCGCGACGCGCAGCGGTTCCTCGGTCATACGGTCTCTCCCTCGAAGTCGCGGCTTGGTGACGCGATCGAAGCTACGGAGACCGCCGCCGGGGGCTCATCCGTCAGATGACTGGGGGCCCTACCTGTCCGCGGGTTCGCCGATCCGGGCGGCGAGCGCGTCGCGCAGCTCCGTCAGCCGGGCGATCTCGGCGTCGAGGGCGGCGAGCCGGCGCCGGGCGACCCCGGTGCTCGTCGTGCAGCCGGGGCCGCCGTAGGGCGGGAGCGCGTCGCCGTCCAGGAGGTCGAGCCGGTCGGCGCAGCCGCGGATGTCCTCGACGGTCAGCCCGAGGGACAGCAGGCGGCGGATGGTCAGCACCCGGGCCACCTCGCGGGGCCCGTACCGCCGCTGCCCGCCGGAGGTGCGGGACGGCGGCGGCAGGAGGCCGCGCTGCTCGTAGAACCGCAGGGCCCGCGGGGTGGTCCCCGCCGCCGCGGCGGCGTCGCCGATCCGCATGTGGTCTCCTCCCGGAACGTCACAGCTCGACGATGACGGCTCCCAGATGCCGTCCGCTGATCAGTTCGTGCAACGCCCGCGGGGCGTGCTCGATGCCCGCGACGCGCACGTGCGGGAAGGCGATGTCGCCGGACCGCAGCCAGGCGCCGAAGCGCTCGGACCACTCCGGACGCTCCCCGGTGTCGTCCAGCCCGCCGAAACCGCGCATCTCGATGCGCTTGGCGATGAGCTGGAACGTGTCGACCTCGACCGGGGCCGTGGTGCCGGCGCGGTCCGGCGCGAGCTGCCCGGCCAGCGTCCCGACGAGGACGAACCGCGCACCGGGCCTGGCGACGGTGATCGCGGCCCGGAGCTGCTCGCCGCCCACGTTGTCCACGAGGACGTCGATTCCGCCGGGTGCGGGCTCGGCCAGCTGCTCGGCGATGGGCCGCCCGCCCCGGATCACGGCGGCGTCGTAGCCCAGCTCGGACACCAGGCGGGCGGCCTTGCCCGGCGAACCCGTGCTGCCGATCACCCGGGCCGCGCCGAGCAGCCGGGCGATCTGGCCGGCCAGCGAGCCGACCCCGCCCGCGGCGCCGGAGACGAACACGGTGTCGCCGGGACGGACGCGGGCGTCCCGGGTCAGCGCCGTGTACGCGACGTCCGCCTGGCCGAGGTGCGCGGCCGGGTCGGGCAGCGTGCCGTCGAGCGGCGTGCACTGGCCGGCGGGCACGACGGCGTACTCGCGCCAGCCCAGCCAGTGCCGGACCAGGTCGCCGGGACGGAGCCCGGTGCCGCCGGTCGCCGAGACGACCTCGCCGATCGCCGCCCCGAACAGGGGGTCGCCCGGGTGCAGCGGCGGGAAGGGGGTGCCCTTCACGCCGCCGCCGATCAGGGTCCGCAGCGCCGGGAAGACCTGGAAGCAGCGGTTGCGGACCAGCACCTCCCCGTCGGCCGGCGCCGGCACGGGGACGTCCACGACGCTGAAATGCTCCGGCCCGGGCAGCCCGTCGGGAACGGCGGCGAGCTGGACCACGCGCGAGGTGCGGGGCGAAGACGGCATCGGGACACTCCTCAGGGACTGGAGTCCGGGATCAGGCCCGGACGCGGGCCAAGAAGCTAACCCTTGACCCGCGCGTCAGGGTCAAGCGTCCACCAGTCCCGGTTCGGCCGGGCGGCGCGGACGGGGCGGTGTCAGGACGCCGGCCGCGAGGGTCGCGACGGCGGCGGTGACGGCGGCGAGGACGAAGCCGTCCGTGAAGCCGTCGAGGGTGTCGCCGGTGAGGCTCGCGGCCGCGACGCTGGAGATGACGGCGGCCCCGACCGAGGCCCCGAACTCGTGGAACGTGCTGACGATCCCGGACGCGATGCCGGCCTCGTGCGGCGCGACCTGGCCGAGGGCCGTCGCGGAGGCGACGACGAACATCGCCCCGGTCCCCGCACCCGCGACCGCGGTGCCGATCACGACGGTCACGGGGTGGAGGGAGAAGGCGGGGAGGGCCATGCCCGCCGCGGTTATGACGAGCCCGGCCACGGCGAGCCGCCGCGGACCCGCCGCGGCGATCAACCGGCCGGTGAGGTTGGCGCCGGTCATCGTCGCGACCGCGATGGGCAGGAACAGCAGGCCGGTGCGCAGCGCGCCGTAGTCCCGGGCGTGCTGGAAGTAGAACGTGCCGAGGAAGAACATCGCGATCATCAGGGCGGTCGCCATCACGATCAGGAACGTGCCGGTGGCGACCGGCCGGCGCACCAGCAGCGCGACGTCCATCATGGGCGAGCGGGCGGTCTTCTGCCGGGCGGCGAACGCGAGGTAGCCGAGCACGGCGAGCAGCGCCGGCCACCCGGTGCCGGGGCTGAGCCAGCCGTCGTCCCCGGCGCGGATGAACGCGTAGATCAGCGCGCCGGACGCGGCGGTGACGAGCAGCGCGCCGAGGACGTCGAGGCGGGGGCGGGGCGCGGCCGGCCGGTGGCGCGGCAGCATCCGGGCGAGCGCGGCGAAGATCACCAGTCCGATGGGGACGTTGACGAAGAACACCCAGGGCCAGCCGGGACCGGCGGTCAGCGCTCCTCCCAGCAGGACGCCGAGGGCGGCCCCGCCGCCGCCCAGCGCCGACCAGACGCCGAGCGCCTTGTTCCGCTCGTCGTCCTGGAACAGGGTGACGACGAGGGAGAGGGCCGACGGCGACAGCAGCGCCGCCCCCACGCCCTGGGCCACGCGCCCGCCCAGCAGCAGGGCGGACGACCCGGCCAGGCCGGTGACCAGCGACGCGGCCGTGAAGACCAGCAGTCCGGCCAGGACGACGCGCCGGGCCCCGAACAGGTCGGCGGCCCGCCCTCCGAGCAGCATGAGGCCGCCGAACGCCAGGGTGTAGGCGCTGACCGTCCAGGTCACGGCCTGGCGGCCGAGGTCCAGGTCGGCCTCCATGTGCGGCAGCGCGATCGCGACGACCGTCACGTCGAGGATCAGCATCAGCTGGGCCACGCCGAGGAATCCCAGGACGCGCCAGCGCAGCGGATGGGGCGGCGCGGCCGGGGGGTGGACGTCTTCTGCCATGACGACTCCTTAACTCGTACAGCTTCATACGAGATATAGCAGAATAACGCGTACGGCGACATACGAGTTAAGATGCGGCATGCCCTCCGCCACCACCGGCCGGCGCCGGCGCGCCGACGCCGAGCGCAACATCGCCCGCATCGTGTCCGCGGCGCGCGAGTGCCTGAGCACGGACCCGGGCGCGAGCACCGACGACATCGCCAAGGCGGCCGGGGTCGGGCGGATGACGCTCTACGGCCACTTCCGCAACCGGGCCGAACTGGTGGAGGCCGCCCTGGTCGACGCCCTGCGCGCGGGGGACGCGGTGCTGTCGGACGTCGACCTGTCCGGCGACCCGCGGGAGGCGCTCGCGCGGCTGGTGGAGTCGAGCTGGTCCCTCGTGGCCGAGTCGAGGGCGCTGCTGGCGGCGGCGCAGGAGGCCCTCCCGGCGGGACGCGTCCGCGAACTGCACGCCGATCCCGCGGAGCGCGTCGAGGCCATCGTCCGCCGGGGCCAGGAGGAAGGGGTGTTCCGCACCGACCTGCCGATCACCTGGCTGGTCAACGTCGTGCAGTACGTCCTGCACGGCGCCGCCGAGGAGACCCGCGCCGAGCGCCTGGACGCGGAGGAGACGGGCCGTGTCGTGGCCGCGACGGTGCGGTCGATCCTGGCCGGATGACCGCTCGGCGCCCTCGCCCTGCGCGGGGAGGGCGACCGTCCTGACGGCCGCCCCTCCCCGCGCGGCGCGTCACCGCGTTCCGACGAACTGGTGGTCGGTGCGGACGCGGCCGTCCTCGTCCAGGTAGAGGACGTCCAGCCCGCCGCCGACGGCCTCGCCGCCGTCGACGGTCACCATCGACCAGCGGACCGCGACCACGTGCGGCAGCAGAACGGAGGGCTCCTCGGCGATCTCGAAGACGTGCTCGCCCGGCGCGACGAACATCTCGTAGGCCCTGGCGACCCGGGCGTCCAGGGCGTGGTGCCCGTGGACCTCCAGGGGCGGCGCGGGCACGGCGAGCGCCGCGGCGGCGTCCCGGACCTCCTCCGGCGGGTTGACCAGCACGTGGAGCGCGTCAGGCGCCCACAGCTTGCGGATCAGCGCGCTCCGCGCCGCGGGGTCGGGCTCGTTCCACTGGGCGAGGTAACGGTCGGCAACCTGCTTCACATCGATCGGCATGTCCGGCAGTCTGCGAGCCGCGGGTGCGACTCCGCGATTCCCTCCAGGGAATGGCGACGCCGTGAACGTCCGGTTTGAATGGGGGCATGACAAAGGTGGCGGAGCCCGGGCAGTTCGCCCGCGACCTGCGCGGCTGGCGGGCGCGGCGCCGCCTCAGCCAGCTCGAACTGGCCATCAGGGCCGACACGACGCAGCGTCATCTGAGCTTTCTCGAACAGGGGCGCTCCCGGCCGGGCCGCGCCATGGTGGTGCGGCTCGCCGAGTCCCTGGAGTTGCCGCTGCGGGAGCGCAACGGGCTCCTGCTCGCCGCCGGATACGCGCCGGTCTACACCGAGTCGCGCCTGGACGCCCCCGAGCTGGGCCCGGTGCGCGAGGCCCTCGACCGCATCCTCGCCGGTCACATGCCCTACCCGGCGGTCGTCGTCCGGCCGCACGGCGAACTCGTCGCCGCCAACCCGGCGCTCGGCGTCCTCGTCGAGGGCGCCGCGCCCGCGCTGCTGGAACCGCCGGTCAACGTGCTCCGCCTCGCCCTGCACCCGGACGGGATGGCCCGCCGCGTCGAGAACCTCGCCGAATGGGGGCGGCACATCACCGGCAGCCTCCGCGACCAGGCGCGGCAGGCTCCCGATCCGGGCCTGTCGGATCTCATCGACGAGCTGGACGGCTACCTGCCCCCGGTGGAGTCGCCGGGCGAGCACCTGGGGTTCGCCGTCCCGCTCCGGTTGCGGGTCCCCGGCGGGGAGCTGCGCCTGATCACCACGCTGACCTCGTTCGCGACCGCCGTGGACGTCACGCTCTCCGAGCTTCGTCTCGAAGCGTTCCTGCCCGCCGACGAGGCCACGGCGGCCCTCCTCCGCCGGCGGGGGTGACGTGTCAGCGCGACGGCCGGCGCCGCGGGCGGGCAGGATGGCGGGGTGAACGAACTCGAAGAAGGCACCCGGCTCACCCTGGACTTCGACAAGCTGGCGGGCGTCGCGGCGACCGGGGCGCGGGTCGTCCCGGTGGTCCTCCAGGACGCCGGCAGCGGCGACGTCCTGTTCATCGGATACGCGAACGACCAGGCCCTCAAGGCCACGCTGGAGGAGCGGATCGCGGTCCTGTGGTCGACGTCCCGCAACGAGCTGTGGCGCAAGGGCGCGACCTCGGGCGACGTCCTCCAGCTGGTCGACGTCCGCGTGAACTGCGAGCAGAACTCCCTGCTCTACCTCGTCAACCGCACCACCGGCGGCGCCTGCCACACGAACCTTCCGTCCGGGGAGGCCAGGCCCACCTGCTACTACCGCTCCGTCGGCGACGGCGGAGAGCTGCGCCACCTCCTGCAGTGACGGACCGGCCGGGCGACCGGCCCCGGGCGATCGCCGGGGGCCGGACGGCCCGCGCCGCCGGTCAGGCGGCCTTCGGCGTGTAGTGCATGACGGCGATGCCGCAGTCGAACAGGCGCGACTCCACGAGGTCGAGCCGCTGGTAGCCGCCCTCCGGGAACACCGGCATGCCCGTGCCGATCGCGGTCGGGTTGACGAACAGGTAGAGGTCGTCGAGCAGGCCCCGGGCGATCAGGTCCCGGACCAGCGTGCCGCCCCCGTAGGCGATCAGGTCGCCGCCGGGGCGGGCCTTCAGCCCGTTCACGATCTCGGTGAGGTCGCCGCCCGCGATCTCGGCGTTCTTCCAGGGCGAGGCGGTGAGGCTGTCGGAGATGACGACCTTGGGCGTGTCGTTCATCTGGTCGATGGCCTCCTGCGTCTCGCCCTCCGGCCCCGACTCCCAGGCCGGGATGAACCCCTCGGCGAGCTTGCGGCCCAGCACGATGCAGTCGACCGGCCGCATCAGCGCGTCGATGTACCGGCTGATGTCGTCGGTCCAGGGGAACCGCATCCAGTCCATCTCGCCGTTCGGACCGGCCATGTAGCCGTCCGCGCTGACCTGCACCTGAAGCTTGAACTTACGCATGATCTCCCCCTCGGGTCCGGTTTCACCGTCGTCGTTTCCTGTGCTCGCAGCTTCGCGGACACCGTTTACGGGATCTTTACGGCGCCTCGGAAGGCCGTGGCGGCGGGCGGCGGCGGGAGGACCGGATGCGGTCACCGGGTGGAGGGACGTCCGGCCGCCTGCCACCGTGATGACGGTTGCGCCCTGCCCGACCGGCCGGGGCCGTGGGCGGAGGGCGAGGGATGCGGCGACCGATCGCGGCGGCGCTGGCGGCCCTCCTGCTGACCGGCGGGTGCGCCGGACGCGATTCGGCGTCCATCCTCGACGGGGAGACGCTGACCGCGGGCGTGCGCCCGGACCTGCCGGGTATCGGTTTCCGGCGCCCGGACGGCGCGTTCGAGGGCCTGGACGTGGACGTGTCCCGCTACCTCGCCGCGCGGATGGGGAAGAAGATCCGCTTCGTCCCCGCGCTGGCGAGGGACCGGGAACGGCTGCTTCGCGACGGGGACGTCGACATGGTCCTGACATTCTGGATCGAACCGGAATGGAAGCAGCGGCTCGCGTTCGCGGGCCCGTACCTCCTGTCGTACCAGGACATCCTGGTCCGCGCCGGCGAGCGCGGCGTGCACGGCGTCCGCGACCTGAAAGGGCGCCGGATCTGCGCCGTCACCGGCTCGGGCGCGGCCGAGGCGGTGACGGTCGAGCGGCAGGTGCCGGCCGTGCCGGTGGCCGCGCGCTCCTACGACGAGTGCATGCGCATGCTGGCGGGCGGCCGCATCGACGCCATCACCACGAACGACACCATCCTGGCCGGGCTGAGGGCGCGGTGGGGCGCCGGGTTCCGGCTGCTGAACGCCCGGTTCGGCGAGCGGCGGACGGGCATCGCCGTCCGGCGTGGCGACCCCGACGGCTGCGAGGCGCTCAACAGGGCCATCACCCGGATGTACCAGGACGGGACGATGGCGGCGATCATGCACAGGTGGTTCGGCTCGTCGGGCCTGGACCTGTCGGACGTGCGGGTGCCCCAGTTCGAGGGCTGCCTCTGACCGCCGCTCACCGGCCGCCGCCGCCGCCGAGGGGGGCGTCGGTCCGGGAGCCACCGTGGTTTCCGCCCTGCGGGGCGTCGCCGGCGCCCCCGTTGCCCAGGGTGCCGTTCTTCTTGTTCGGGTTGCTCGTCTTGATCGGGGCGGTCGGGCGGGTCGTGCCGTTGTTGCTCCCCGGACCGCGGGGAGGCGTCGGCTTCGTCTTCGTGCCCGTGGTCTTCTTCTGCAGGCCGGGCGCGGACGTCTTGCCGGTCTCGCCCTCGCCCTCGCCCTCGCCCTCGGCCCTGCCCTCCTCCCGGGAGGGCCTGGGCGACGGCTCGATGCCGGGACGTTGCGAGGGGCGGGACCCGGGGCCGCCGCCCGGCTCGCGGGTCTTGCGCTCGTGAGGCGTCGACGAGGGCCCGGGCGCCGCCTCCTGACCGGGGAAGTTCCCGGTCGCGAAGGCCACGCCGCCGGACAGCAGGATCGAGCCGCCCACCACCGCGATGACCTTGACGGTCAGGAACCGGCGCAGGGCCGCGGCCCGGGAGCGGCGGGCCGGCCGGGGGGCGGCCAGGAAGGCGGCGACGGCGGCGTCCTCTCCCGCGAGCTCACCGGGGCGGGCCGGCGCGGAGGCCGCCGCGAGCAGTTCGCGCAGCTCGGCGTGGCCGCCGGCGCCGTCGAGCAGCCGCTCGGCGGCGCGCGGGTCCAGCCGTCCGGGCTCGGTGTCGTCGCTCATATCACCCCTTCAGCGCCGCTGCCGCCGCTTCTGTCACCCTGGACGAGGGGGCGGGAGCCCGGCGCGCCGTCGGCCGCGTCCGCGCGGGACGCCGGCAGCCGCTCGGCGAGCCGCCGCAGGCCCCGGTAGGCCGCGGTCCGCACGGCGCCCGCGCGCTTGCCGAGCACCTTGCCCGCCGTCTTGGCGTCC
The DNA here is from genome assembly GCF_040492065.1 of Actinomadura sp. NPDC000929. NCBI lineage: Bacteria > Bacillati > Actinomycetota > Actinomycetes > Streptosporangiales > Thermomonosporaceae > Actinomadura > Actinomadura sp. NPDC000929. Next base: position 25,161 of record NZ_JBEUPA010000054.1, read on the forward strand.
AGGCCCACGACGACGCGCAGCAGCACCGCCTCGGCCTGGTCCCGGGGCAGGTCGGCGATCAGCCGGAGCGCCCGCTCGGTGGCGAGGCCGTCCATGGCGTCCAGCTCGGTGTCGGCATCGGCGGCCATCGCGACCAGCTCCTCGACCGGGAGGTCGGAGCCGGGGCGGCGGGACTTGCGGCGCAGGTGGTCCAGCGCCCGGTGCCGGGTGATCGTCGCGGTCCAGCCGCGGAACCCGTCGAGGTCGCCGCGGAACGCCGGGAGGTCACGGGCGATCTGCAGCCACGCCTCCGACGTCACGTCCTCCGCGTCCGCGCCGACGATGGCCCCGGCGAAACGGATCAGGCGGGGCTGCACGTCGCGGTAGAGCATGCGGAAGGACTCCTCGTCGCCGTCCTGCGCCGCCCGCAGAGCCCGGCCGAGCTCGTCCTCGTCCACCGCGCCATTGTGCAGGCATTCCCGTTGTGGTGTGACACGTACGCGCGGGTTCGCGCTGATGGAGTGAAAACCCCTCCCGCCCGGCCGCCCCGGCCCCCTCGCACGAGATGACGGACGAAGATGATCGGCAATGCCTCGCACGACCGGGACGAACTGCTTGTCACCGGCATAGCGCCGGTCGCTCCGCCGCCCCGGCCTCTCGCGGAGCCCGTTCCGCTGGAAGAGGCCGAGGCGATGCCCGTCTTCGTCGACGCTACCGGGTGGCGGGCGCGGCTCGGACGCCGGCTGGGCCTGCTCGTCGGCGCGGTGCTGCTGGTGTTCCTGGGCGCGCTCGGCCTCGGCCTGACCACGGGCGCCGACGTTCCGCTGACGCCGTGGAGCGAGCCGTCCGCCCAGCCGCGGGCGAAGGTGAACCGCCCGAGCGTCCCGGCGGGGAAGGCGGGTGAGCGGGCTCCTGCCGCGCGTCCGCTGCCCACCGGACCGGGCGCCCGGTCCCCGCGCACGCCGGTGGTGCCCGCCGGGCCCGGGGCGTCGGCGGCTCCCGCGCCGTCCGGGGCGCCCGCAGCGCCGTCGGCTCCCGCGGCTCCGCCGGCGGCGACGGCGACGAGCACCACCACGAGCGCGCCGGGCAGGTCGCAGGCGACGCCCCCCGCGTGGGGCCACAAGAAGAAGAACGGCTGACATGGGGCGCGGGGAACCGCGGGGGCACTGGATCCTGCTCTCGCTCGGCGGCCTGGTGCTGGCCGTCCTCCTGCTGATGGACGGCTTCGCGGGCGGCACCGTCGGCGAGGCCCCGCGGGCCGATCCGGGGCATTCCGGGGCGGTTCCGTCACGGGTGACCGAGGGCGGTCCCGTCGTCAACCTCTCCGGCGGCGTCCCGAAGAGCCGCCGCATGCCCCCGAAGACGATCGCGCTGACGTTCGACGACGGGCCCGACCCCGAGTGGACGCCGCGGATCCTGGACGTCCTGCGCCGCCACGACGCGCACGCCACGTTCTTCACCGTCGGCTCGCACGTGGCCCGCGAGCCGGCGCTGACCCGCCGCATCCTCCGCGAGGGCCACGAGATCGGCTCGCACACCTACACGCACGCCGACCTCGCCGCCGCGCCGCGCTGGCGGGCGCGCCTGGAGATGGACCTCACCCAACGCGCGCTGGCGGGCGCGGCGGGCGTCCACACCAGGCTGATGCGGATGCCGTACTCCTCCCGCCCGGACGGCCTGACCGCGCCCGAGTGGCGCGCGGCCGAACGGGCGGGAGGGGACGGCTACATCGTCGTCCTCACCGACCGCGACACCGAGGACTGGTCGCGTCCCGGAACCGAGACGATCGTCCAGCGGGCGCTGGCGGCGGGGGCGCGCGGCGAGGGCGCCGTCGTGATGCTGCACGACTCGGGCGGCGACCGGTCCGAGACGGTCGCGGCGGTCGGGCGGATCCTCGACCGGCTCCAGCCGCAGGGCTACCGCTTCACCACGCTCGCGCAGGCACTGGACATGCCGCGCGCCGAGGTCGCGGTGCCCGCGCGCGAGCGGGCCGTCGGCTGGACGCTGGTGACCGCCCAGCGCGCCGCGTCCGGGCTGACCGGCGCCATGAGCGCGGTCTTCGGGGTCGCGGGCCTGCTCTGCGTGCTGCGCCTCGTGGCGCTGCTGGTGTTCGCGCACGTCCACATGCGCCGGGTGCGGCGGCCCGCGGGCCGGCGGCGCAGGCCGACCGGGCCGCCCCCGCCGCCCGGCGGGCTGCCGCCGGACCCGTTCCCGCCCGTCTCCGTGGTCGTCCCGGCCTACAACGAGGAGGCCGGCATCGCGGCGACGGTGACCACGCTGCTGAACACCGACTATCCGGGCACCGTCGAGGTGATCGTGGTGGACGACGGGTCGACCGACGGCACGGCCGCGATCGTCGAGTCCCTGCGCCTGCCCGGGGTGCGGCTCCTCCGCAAGCCGAACGGGGGCAAGCCGAGCGCGCTCAACGCGGGCGTCGCCGCGGCGCGGTCGGAGATCCTCGTGCTGGTGGACGGCGACACCGTCTTCCAGCGCGACACCCTCCGGCACCTGATCGCGCCCTTCGCGGACCCGGAGGTGGGCGCGGTCAGCGGCAACACCAAGGTCGCCAACCGGGGCGGCCTCCTCGGCCGCTGGCAGCACATCGAGTACGTCATCGGCTTCAACCTCGACCGGCGGATGTTCGACCTCCTGCAGTGCATGCCGACCGTGCCGGGCGCGATCGGGGGGTTCCGTCGCTCCGTCCTCGCCGAGGTGGGCGGGGTCCCGGGCGAAACGCTCGCCGAGGACACCGACCTCACCATGGCGATCTGCCGCACGGGGCGGCGCGTGGTCTACGAGGAGAAGGCCCTGGCCTGGACGGAGGCGCCGGCGTCGCTGCGGCAGCTGTGGAGGCAGCGGTACCGCTGGTGCTACGGGACGATGCAGGCGATGTGGAAGCACCGGCGCTCCGTCGTCGACCGCGGCGGCTCGGGGCGGTTCGGCCGCCGCTGCCTGCCCTACCTGACGGTGTTCCAGGTGCTGCTGCCCCTGTTCGCCCCGGCCATCGACCTGTTCGCGGTGTTCGGGCTGATCTTCCTCGACCCGCTGGTCCCGGTCGTCTCCTGGACGCTCTTCGTCGCCGCGCAGGCGGCCGCCGGCGCCTACGCCCTGTGGCTGGACGGCGAGTCCGTCCGCCCGCTGTGGGCGCTGCCGCTCCAGCAGTTCGTCTACCGGCAGCTCATGTACCTGGTCGTGGTGCAGTCCGTGGTGACCGCGCTGCTGGGGGCCCGCCTGCGCTGGCACACCATCCGCCGGACCGGGACCTTCGCGGATCTCGGGAGCCGGGAACAATCCCCGGGGCCCGTCGGTTACACATGACAGCCGGTGTGCCTGGTGTCCCCGGGCCTCACCTTTCGCCTTCACGGAATACCGTTCGGCTGGAGCCGTGTTGTGCCTTTCGCCGAGAGGCGACCCGCACACCGGTGCAAGACCAGGGCCCCGCCGGGTCGCACGACCCGGCGGGGCCCTGGTCGTGTCTGCGGCAGACTGGCGCCATGAGTCTCGCCGCGCACCTGGAGGAACTCGGCCGCCCGCTGGTGGACGAGCAGCTCCAGCACCCCACCGTGAAGGGCATCGCCCAAGGCAACCTCGACGAGGCCGTGTTCCGCTCATGGCTGGAGCAGGACTACCTCTTCCTGCACGACTACGTGCGGGTGTTCTCGCGCCTCGCGTGGCAGGCCCCCGACGCCCACCTCGGCGACCTGGTCGACCTGGCCCACGCCACCTTCCACGATGAGCTCGACCTGCACCGCTCCCTCTCCGCGAGCTTCGCCGCCGACCTCGACGGCGCCCGGAAGGGGCCCGCGTGCGCCGCCTACACGTCCTTCCTGCTGGAGAGCGCCGCCGTGTACGGCGACGGCCTCGCGGCCTTGTACCCCTGCATGTGGGGCTACTCCACGCTCGGGCGGATCCTCGCCGAGAACCCGCCGGCCGAGCCCCGCTACCGCCGCTGGGTCGACACCTACGCCGACCCCGGCTTCGCGGACCTCGCCGCCCGCATCGCCCAGATGATCGACGAGGCGGACCCCGACCCCGCGACCGCGGAACGCCTCTTCATGGAGGGCATGCGGCACGAAGTGGCCTTCTGGTCCGTGGAGTCCTGAGCCGTCACACCCGGGCGAGCGGGGGATAGTCGACGTAGCCCTCGGCGTGGCCTCCGTAGACGAGCTCCTCCACGGCGCCGGCGAGCGGAGCCGACGCCGCGAACCGCGCGGGGAGGTCGGGGTTGGAGATGAAGAGGCGGCCGTAGGAGAAGACGTCGGCCAGGCCCGCCGCGACGACCTCCTCGCCGGCGCTCCGGGACGTCGGCTCGGGGCCGTTGAAGTTCCCGATCAGCGTGCCCGACCAGCGGGGCCGCAGGTCGGCCAGTGCCCCGTACGCGCCGCGCTCGATGACGTGCAGGTAGGCCAGGCCGAGGGGGTCGAGGGCGTCCACGAGGGCGCGGTAGGTGCCCCGGGGGTCCTCCTCGGCGATCTCGTTCTCCGGGTTGCCGGGGGAGACGCGCAGCCCGACCCGCTCCGGCCCGACCGCGTCCGCGACGGCCCGCACGACGTCGAGCGCGAAGCGCAGCCGGCCCTCGCGGGAGCCGCCGAACCGGTCGGTGCGCCGGTTGGTGTTCTCGGCCAGGAACTGCTGGACGAGGTACCCGTTCGCGCCGTGCACCTCGACGCCGTCGAACCCGGCCCGGACGGCGTTGCGCGCTTCGGCCGCGAACGCGGCGATCGTCTCCTCGACCTCGGCGGTCGTCAGGGCGCGCGGCGTGACGTGGGGGACGTTCCCCTCCCTGGTGTGGATGCCCGCGGACCGGATGCGCACCGCCGAGGGCGCCACGGGGGCCGCGCCGCCCGGAAGGGTGAGCGGATGGGACATCCGGCCCACGTGCCAGAGCTGGGCGAAGATCGTCCCGCCCTCCCGGTGCACGGCGTCCGTCACCTCGCGCCACCCGGCGACCTGCTCCTCCGTCACCAGGCCGGGGATGCCGGGCCCGCCCTTGCCGAGCGGGTGCGGCCAGATCCCCTCGGTGACGATCAGCCCCGCGGTCGCGCGCTGGGCGTAGTACTCCGCGGTCAGCGGGTGGGGGACGCCGGTCGCGTCGTCGGCGCGGCCCCGCGTCATCGGCGCCATCGCGATCCGGTTGCGCAGCCTGAGGTGGGGGCCTTCGTACGGGGCGAGCAGGGGGCTGGTCATCGTCTTGTCCCTCCGGTCGAGCGCCGGGCACTTTTATGCATCTGCATGAGTTGTATGTACATGCACATGTTGGCATCGCGGGTAAACTGGCGTCAAGAGAAAGTGGGGTGCGCGATGAGCGCTGGCACCGAGGCCATGGCGGACGGCGCGCTGTGGGACGGCATCGTCGTGCTTCACGGACGGGTCGAGCACCGGCTCGCCAAGGCACTCCAGCGCCGCCACGGGATCGGCCTGTCGGAGTACCGCGCGCTGTGCCACCTCGCCCGCGCCGAGGACGGGGAGCTGCGCATGCAGGAGCTCGCCGACCTGATCGGCCTCAACCAGAGCTCGGTCAGCCGCCTGGTCGCGCGCCTGGAGTCCGCCGGCCTCACCCGCCGCGCGATGTGCCCCAAGGACCGCCGCGGCGTCTACACCGTCATCACCGACGAGGGCCGCGCCGTCCAGGACAAGGCCGCCCCCACTTACGTCGAGACCCTCACCGAGTCCCTGGACGAGGCCGCCGCCGACCCGGCCCTCGCCCCGTTCCTCACTCGCCTGCGCCCCTGACAAAGCGCGACGCCCCGGCACCGAGCCCGAAGACCCGGCGCCGGGGCGCTCACATGGACCGGTGCACCCGCCACGCAACGACCTCAGCTGTCGCGATCGCGTGCGAAGCCGGAGCGACGCGTTGACCGAACGGGTCGTGCCGTGTCGGGCCCCCGTCCCGACACGGCACGACCCGTGATCAGTTAAAACGCCGCAGGCGCAGGCTGTTCGTGACCACGAAGACCGAGGAGAACGCCATGGCGCCTCCGGCGATCATCGGGGTGAGCAGGCCCGACGCCGCGAGGGGCAGGGCGGCCACGTTGTAGGCGAAGGCCCAGAACAGGTTGCCCTTGATCGTGGCCAGCGTGCGGCGCGACAGCCGGATGGCGTCGGCCGCGGCCCGCAGGTCGCCGCGCACCAGGGTCAGGTCGGACGCCTCGATCGCCACGTCCGTGCCGGTGCCCATCGCCAGGCCGAGGTCGGCCTGGGCCAGAGCGGCGGCGTCGTTGACCCCGTCGCCGACCATGGCGACCGTCCGCCCCTCCGACTGGAGGCGCTTGACGACGTCCACCTTGTCCTGCGGCAGGACGTCGGCGATGACCTCCTCGATCCCCACCTCGTCGGCGACCGTGCGGGCCACCGTCTCGTTGTCGCCGGTCAGCAGGACCGGACGCAGCCCGAGCTCGCGCAGCCGCTCGATGGCCTCCCGGGAGGTGGGCTTGACCTGGTCCGCGACGGTGATGACCGCGCGGGCCTCGCCGTCCCAGCCGACCGCGACGGCGGTGTGGCCGAGGGCCTGGGCCTTCTCCATGGCGCGTTCGAGGTCGGGCGTGAGGTGCTGCGACCACTCGGCGAGCAGCCGCGGGCGGCCCGCCAGGACGCCGTGGCCGTCCACCATCCCCTGGACGCCGAGGCCCTCGACGTTCGCGAAGTCCTCGACCGTGCCGAGGTCTCCGACCCGCTCGGCGGCGCCCCTGGCGATGGCCTGGGCGATGGGGTGCTCGGACGCGTTCTCCAGCGCGCCCGCCAGCCGCAGCACGTCCTCCTCCGCGACGCCGTCGGCGGTGATGACGTCGACCAGGGCCATCTTGCCGGTGGTGACGGTGCCGGTCTTGTCCAGCACGACGGTGTCGATCGCGCGGGTGGACTCCAGCACCTCCGGGCCCTTGATCAGGATGCCGAGCTGCGCGCCGCGCCCGGTCCCGACCATCAGCGCGGTCGGGGTGGCCAGGCCGAGGGCGCACGGGCAGGCGATGATCAGCACGGCGACCGCGGCGGTGAAGGCGCCGGCGAGGGGTTCGCCGGTGCCGATCCAGAAGCCGAGCGTGCCGAGCGCCAGCGCGATCACGACCGGGACGAAGACGCCCGAGATCCGGTCGGCGAGCCGCTGCACCTGCGCCTTGCCGGTCTGCGCGTCCTCCACCAGCCGCGCCATCTGCGCGAGCTGGGTGCCGGAACCGACCCGGGTGGCGCGCACCAGCAGCCGGCCGCCCGCGTTCACGGTCGCGCCGACCACGGTGTCGCCGGGTCCGACCTCCACCGGGACCGACTCGCCGGTCAGCATGGACGCGTCCACGGCGGACGAGCCCTCCTCGACCGCGCCGTCCGTGGCGATCTTCTCGCCGGGGCGGACGACGAACAGGTCCCCCTCGGCCAGCCGGTCGACCGGGATCCGCTCCTCGCGGCCGTCCCGGACGACCGAGACCTCCTTGGCGCCGAGTTCCAGCAGGGCGCGCAGCGCGGCGCCCGCACGGCGCTTGGAGCGCGTCTCGAAGTACCGCCCGGCGAGGATGAACATGATCACGCCGGAGGCGGCCTCCAGGTAGATGTTCATCGACCCGTCCGAGCGGGTCATCGAGAACTCGAACCCGTGCTTGATGCCCAGCTCTCCCGCGGTGCCGAAGAACAGCGCCCACAGCGACCACGCGAACGCGGCCAGCGTGCCGAGCGAGATCAGCGTGTCCATGGTCGCCGTGCCGTGCCGCAGGTTGACCGCCGCGGCCCGGTGGAACGGCCAGCCCGCGTACACCACGACGGGGGCGGCGAGCGTCAGCGACAGCCACTGCCACGCCTCGAACTGGAGCGCCGGGACCATCGCCATCGCGATCACCGGGATCGACAGCACCACCGCGGTGACCAGCCGCTGCCGCAGCGGGCGCAGCTCGTCGGCCGGCTCCGGGGCCGCCTCGCCGGCGGCCTTCGGCGGGGCGGGGAGGGCGGCGGAGTAGCCCGCCTTCTCCACTGTGGCGATCAGCTCGTCGGGCGAGACCTCCGGCGCGAACTCGACCCTGGCCTTCTCGGTGGCGTAGTTGACCGTGGCGGTCACGCCGTCCATCTTGTTGAGCTTCCGCTCGATGCGGTTGGCGCACGACGCGCACGTCATACCGCCGATCGCCAGCTCGACACGCCCGGACACAGCGTCCGTGCTCATCGCGTCCTCCTCTGCCTCGATCGGAACGTCAGTGGGTGTGGGGCCGGTCGTCGTGGCCCGGTTCGGGCTCCTCGCCCTGTTCCTGGGCGGGGACGTTCCCGGCGTGCACCGTGAACTCGGCCGTGCGGACCTTGCCGTCGTGCTTGAAGTCCAGGTACAGGCGGTACGCGCCGGAGCTGGGCGCCTCGGCGAAGAACGTGATCCCGGGGCCGGGCTCGGTCTCGCCGTCGCCGGGCTCCCCGTCCGGGTGGACATGGAGGTAGGCCAGGTCGCCCTGCCGCAGCGCGACGAGGTGCCCGTACGCCTCAAGGTACGGCTCCAGGTCGGTGACCGGCCTGCCGTCCTTGCTCACGCTCAGGGTCAGCTCGGTCGACTTCCCGGGAGTGAGGCCCCCGGTGAGCCGCACCTCGTAGCCGTCCACCTTCGCGACCTGCTCGGGCCCGGGCAGCGGCGCGGGCTTCAGGTCGCCGGGGACGAACACGTCCGTGCCGAGCGTGAGCTGCCGCTTCGCGCCGTCCGGCTGGATGTCGGTGAAGAACCGGTACACGCCGGGCTTGGCCAGCGTGATCGGGACGGTCCAGACGCCGCCCCCGGCCTCGGTCGGGTGCACGTGCTGGAAGCCGGACAGGTCGCGCCGCGCCACGATCAGGTGCAGGCGCTTGCCGTGCAGCGGCTTGAACCCGGTGACGGGCTTGCCGTCCGGCCCGTTGATCGTGAACCGGAAGTCCGTCTTCTCCCCGGCGGTGAGGACGGTCCGCTGCGGGGCCAGCGTGAAGCCGTCCTCCGACACCTGGAGGCCGCCCGGCGCGTGGGACGCCGCGGTCTCGTGCCCTCCGCCGCCGTGCCCTCCGCTGCCGTGCCCGCCTTCGCCGTTCTCGTGGGACGCCATCTTCGCCGTTCCTCCGACGGGGCCGACGATCTTGCCGACGCTCGCGGCGCCGCCGAAGACGACCGCCAGGCCCACCGCGTAGGCCCCCAGCCTGGTCGCGCTGTTCATTGCCGTTTCACTCCGCTCGGTGTTGCGAGGGACGCACCCCGCCGCGGGGGCGAGGCGCGGTCCGCTCAGGAGGTCAGCTGGTATCCGGCCTCCTCGACGGCGTCCTTGACCCGGGCGTCGTCGAGGGGGGTCTCGCTCGTGACGGTGACCCTGCCGGTCTGGAGGTCGACGTCCACGCCGGTCACACCGGCGATCTGCTCGACCTCCTCGGTCACCGAGCTCACGCAGTGGCCGCAGGTCATTCCGCTGACGGTGTAGGTGGCGGTGCTCATCGTCTTCTCCCTCGGTGTTTTACCCCTGGGGGGTATCTCGTGGGCCTCATGCTGCCATAACCGGACACCCGTGACAACCCCTGGGGGGTATGGGTGATTCCGAGATCCGGGTCACACCGCCCCCAGGTTTTCCACAGGCGTCCACAGGGCTGTGGACGGACGTTCCGGCAGCGTGCCTCGTCGCGGATACTGAACCCATGCCTGAGCTACCTGAGGTGGAGGCGCTGGCGGGGTTCCTGCGGGAGCGCGCGGTCGGCCATGCCGTCGCCCGCGTCGATGTTCTCGCCATCTCCGCGCTGAAGACCTACGACCCGCCGGTGACCGCGCTCGGCGGGCTGACCGTCACCGGCGCGACCCGGCACGGCAAGTTCCTCGACCTCGACGTCGACGGGCTGCACCTCGTCGTCCACCTCGCCCGCGCCGGCTGGCTGCGCTGGCGCGACGAGATCCCGGCCAGGCCCGTCCGGCCCGGAGGCAAGAACCCGCTCGCCCTGCGCGTGCACCTGGACGACGGCTCGGGCTTCGACCTCACCGAGGCCGGCACCAAGAAGGGCCTCGCCGTCTACGTCGTCCGCGACCCCGACGACGTGCCCGGCGTGGCTTCACTCGGCCCCGACCCGCTGGACGAGTCGTTCACCACCGCCGCCCTGGCGGGGATCGTCAACGGCAAGCGCAGCCAGATCAAGGGGCTGCTGCGCGACCAGAAGGTGATCGCCGGTATCGGCAACGCCTACTCCGACGAGGTGCTGCACGTCGCCAGGATGTCCCCCTTCAAGATCGCGTCCTCGCTGACCGAGGAGGACGTCGCCGTCCTGCACGAGGCGATCGTCACCACGCTGCGGGACGCGGTGGAGCGCTCGCGCGGCCTCGAAGCCCAGGACCTCAAGGGCGAGAAGAAGACCGGCCTGCGGGTGCACGGGCGCGCGGGCGAGAAATGCCCGGTGTGCGGGGACACGGTGCGCGAGGTGTCGTTCGCCGACTCGGCGCTCCAGTACTGCCCCACCTGCCAGACGGGCGGCAAGCCGCTCGCCGACCGCCGCATGTCCCGCCTCCTCAAGTAGCGGGCCCCGGGCGCCGTGAGACGGGCCAGGCCCCGGCGGGTGCCGGGGCCTGGCGACGGGAGTCGGGGACGGAGCCGGAACGGGGATGGCTCGTCCGGACGGGACGAAGGATCGGGGACGGGATCAGCGGACCTTCGGGACGTTCCCGAAGACCGGGCCGATCTGGCTCCAGCGGTGCAGCTGGCAGCCGTCGTCGCGGGTGAACGTGGTGTCGATCCGCTTGCCCTGCCAGGTGCCCTCGACCGTGGCGATCTCCGGACCGCCGTAGATCTTGGTGCACATCTGGTCCTTGGGGACGGGCGCGAAGGGATCCTTGACCTTGGTGAGCGCCGCGCAGGCGCCGGCCGCCTCGGGATGGTCCCCGCCCGGCGGGGCGCAGGTCAGCCTCCAGGTCTTGGCGGGCGCCTCCTTGGAGGCCTTCACCCGCACGGTGAGCGTGTCCGCCGGTGAGCCGGACGGCTGCACGGACGTCGTGCCCGAAGGCGCTCCGGCGGAGTTTCCGTTTGCCTGTTCGTCGCCGCAGGCGGCCGTGGACAGGAGCAAGGCCAGCCCGGGCGCTGCGAAAACGAGCGTCCGATACCGCATGCGTGATTCGACGCAGGGGGGCTTCGCACGGTTCCATGGGGGGTGTGATGAATTTCGGGGAAGACGTGCCGGCCGTGGTCGCCGCGGATGTTCCGCAGGACGGCTACCTGCTGGACGTCCGGGAGCAGGACGAGTGGGACGCGGGCCACGCGCCCGCGGCGGTCCACATCCCCATGCGCCATCTCGGCGACCGCGCCGGCGAGATCCCCCGCGACCGGGAGGTCTACGTGATCTGCCGGTCCGGGGCGCGGTCCGCCCAGGTCACGTCCGCGCTCAATCAGGCGGGGTGGCTGGCGAGGAACGTCGGCGACGGCATGCACGGGTGGGCCGAGGCGGGCCGGCCGATGGAGGGCGCGGGGGACGGTCCACCGTACGTCGCGTGAGCGTCGATGTCGCTGCGTGAGCGTCGATGACGTCGCGTGAGCGTCGATGTCGCTGCGTGAGCGTCGATGTCGCTGCATGAGCTCGATGACTCTGGGGGATCTGAAAACTTTCGCGTGATCTGACCCGGTTGCCCTCTTCTGGGGCGTGACGGGCGGTTGTACGATCGGGCCTGACCGATGACCGCGGGAGCTCGGGCCACAGCCGGGCTGAGAGGGCGGCCTCCAAGGCGTCGCCGACCGCATGAACCTGTCCGGGTAATGCCGGCGTAGGGAGTGTGTGTCCCGTGACGTCCGACGTCGAAAAGCGCCCTCAGGGCGAGCGCGCCCCCGACGAGGTCCCCTTCACCCTCGACGAGCCGGCCCCCAAGGTCCTCGGATTCTGGGACCAGAGCGCCTTCTGGGGGAACCTCGGGGTCAGCCTCCTGGCCTTCTCCGGCGCCTACACCGTCCTCGCGCCGGACGCCGGCGGCCGCCCCACGATCTCGATCATGGCGGGCATCGTCGCGATGGCCGTCGGGACGGCCCTCGGCGGGCTGATGCTCGGCCTGGCCGCCGTGCCCGGCGCGCGGACCGGGCAGCCCGCGATGGTGCTGCTGCGCGGCCTGTTCGGCGCGAAGCTGTCGTACGCGCCGACCGTCCTCAACATCGCCCAGCTCGTCGGGTGGGGGACGTTCGAGCTGATCGTCATCGCCGACGCCGCCCGCGAGCTGTGGGACGGCGTCCCGCGCTGGGGCTACGTGGTCGCCGCGGGCGCGATCACCACCGTGCTGACGGTCTGGCCGCTCGGCTCGGTGCGGCTGCTGCGCCGCTACGTGACCGTCGCCGTGGCGATCGCGCTCGTGTACTTCTACGTCCAGCTCGTCCGGGAGCCGCTGCCCGACCTGACGCAGGGCTCCTGGGGCGGGTTCTGGCTCGGCGCGGACGCCGCGCTGGCCGTGTCGATCTCCTGGGTCCCGGTCGCCGCCGACTACACCCGGCACGCGCGCACCGAGCGCGGGGCCTTCGGCGCCGCGGCCGTCGGCTACTCCGTCACGCAGATCGTCGCCTACGTCCTCGGGCTCCTCGCGCTGGCGCTGGTGGCGGGCGACTCGAGCAGGATCTTCGACCCGTTCCTGGGCGTCTCGCTGGGCGTGGTGTTCTTCGCCGTGTTCGTGCTGCGGGAGGCCGACCAGTCGTTCGCCGACACCTACTCCACGGCGGTGTCGATCCAGAACCTGTTCCCCCGGGCCGACCGCCGGGTGCTGAGCGTCGCGCTCGGCGTCGGCATCACCGTGCTCGCGCTGGTCCTCGACATCGGCGACTACGCGGGCTTCCTGTCGCTGATCGGATCGGTGTTCGTGCCGATGCTCGGCGTCCTCGCCGCCGACTTCTTCCTCGGCCGCCGCCGGGCCGGCGGCTGGGACGTCTCGCGGACCGCGCCGTCCCGCTGGGGCATGATCGCGGCATGGGCGATCGGGTTCGTCGTCTACCAGCTCGTCAACCCGGGCACGGTCGCGCGGTGGACCGCTTTCTGGTCGGACGTGCGGGACGCGCTGCACTTCACGCCGCAGGCGTGGATGAGCGCCTCGCTGCTGTCGTTCCTGGTGGCGGGGGTCGCGGCCCTGCTCATCGGTAGGCTTACCAGACGGTAAGGTTTGGGTCGAAAGCAAGTTTCGGCGCAAGTTGCCCGGCGCCATGCCGGAGTGCGGTGGCACGATGACAGACGTGTATCAGCACGTGCACGATCCGATCGCGCGGGCCGTCATCGAGAGCGCCGCCGACGCGATCGTAGCCGTGGACCAGCGGCACCGGGTCACCGTGTGGAACCCGGCGGCCGAGCGCATGTTCGGCTGGAGCGCCGAGGAGATGCTCGGCCGGGTCCCGCCGATCGTCCCGGACGAGCTGAAGGCCGAGCACAACGCCGTCCAGGAGCGGCTCCTCACCCGGCGCGGCGGCGAGGGCGAGACCGACGGCGGGCAGATCTCGATCGCCACCCGCCGCTTCCACCGCGAGGGCCGGCTCATCGACGTGCGCATCGACACGAGCCTGCTGAAGGATCCGAGGGGCACGCTGCTCGGCTGGGTCGGGGTGTACCACCCGGTCGAGGACGACGAGATCGTCCAGAACCGGATGACCGAGCGGGCCCGGCTGGTCCGGCGGCTGAACGACATCGTCGCCGATCTCGGAGCCGAGCTCGACCTGGCCGTCGTGCTCGACCGGATCACCGCCGCGCTCATCGAGCTGACCGGGGCCGACGCGGGCGGGTTCGTCAAGATCGAGGGCGAGCGGCTGCGGCTGGTCAGCATGTCGGGGCTGCCGGAGCGGATGCGCGGCCGGTGCGCCGAGCTGCGGCCGAGCCTGGTCGGGGAGCTGCTGCGGTCGGGCAAGACCGTCAAGCTCGCGACGGGCGAGCGGCGCCTCGGCGACCTGATCTGGTCGGAGCTGCCCGGCCTGCACACGATCGCGCTCGGCCTGTCGTACCTGCAGAACCGGCCGTACGGCGCTCTGTACGCGCTATTCTCCGGACGCAAGGTCGGGCACACCGAGCTCGAACTGCTGGAACTGCTCGCCGGGCACGCCGGGGTCGCGGTCGGCAACGCCGTCGCCTACGCGGAGGTCGTCCGGCAGCGGGCCCACGAGCGCGCCGTCATCGACTCCAGCGCCGACGGCATCGCGGTGCTGGACCACGACCTCGTCGTCCGGCACTGGAACAACTCCGCGCACACCCTGACCGGCATCCCGCCGGAGGACGCGATCGGGCGCCCGCTGCCCTTCGACATGCCCGATCTCGGCGAGATGCTCACGTTCCGCCTGGAGTCGGGCACGTGGCTGAACGTGCTGGCCGCCGAGATCGAGGAGACCGGCGAGCTGGTCGTCGACTTCCGCGACGTCTCGGAGGCCAAGGCGCTGGAGGAGGCCAAGGACCTGTTCCTCGCCACGACCAGCCACGAGCTGCGCACCCCGATCACGGTCGTGCAGGGGTTCGCGTCCACGCTGGTCAACCGGTGGGACGAGCTGACCGACGCCGACCGCCGCGCCGCGGTCGCCACCATCGCCGAGCGGGCCCAGTCGCTCGGGCGGCTCGTGGAGCACCTGCTGCTCGGGTCGCGCGCCGGGGCCGACGAGCTGGCCGTGACGATCGAGCCGTTCGATCTCGGCCGCGTCCTGGAGGGCGTGGTCGCCGGGTTCCGCTCGCTGTCGCCGCTGCACCGGGTGGAGCTGGAGATCGCCCCCGACCTGCCGCCGTGCAGCGGGGACGCGATGGCCACCGACATCGTCCTCGGGCAGCTGCTGGAGAACGCGTTCAAGTACTCCCCGGACGGCGGGACCGTGCGGGTGCGGGCCCGCCGCGAGGGTTCCGGCATCGTCGTCACGGTCTCCGACGAGGGCATCGGCATCCCGGCCGGCGACCATGAGCGGATCTTCGAGCGGTTCGTCCAGGGCGACGCGGGCGACCGCCGCCGGTTCGGCGGCATCGGGCTCGGCCTCTACATCGTCAGACGGCTGACGGAGGCGCAGGGCGGCACGATCTCCGCGCACCCGGCCGAGCGTGAGACATCTCACAACGAAACCCCCCAAACTCTGAATAACCAGTCAAATCCCTCTGAAAACACCCACGAAGAACAGGCGGGTCGACTACTCTCCGTCACGAACGGGCGGGGACCCGCAGGTGGCGCGCGGGCGGGCGAGGGGACGTGCATGCGCCTGGTGTTGCGTTCGGCGCGCTGAGCGGACGGTTACTTACCGTGCGGACAGTCCGTCCCGGGCGGTCCGGTGAGACGGGCGTGACCAGCGCTTTCGGCGGTCTCGCGGGGTGGCAGGCTGGGAACGGTGCGGAGAAGTGCGGTGACGGCGGCGTGTGACGGACGAAACGCGTGCGCGAGGAGTAAATCCGCCGTTGGCTGGATAGATCCTTGGTTGGTCGCCGTTGGTGACGAGATTCCGATCCCGGGGGTGATCACCGTGACCGGACGGCGGATGACTCGTTGTGCAGGTGGTGAACTGGTTCGTCCTGGTTTCCCGTCATGGCCATCAGGGCATTTCGGACGTACCGGAAGGGTGATGACGGGACTCGTCCGAGTGAGCGGAGCATCGGGGAGGTGAGGGCGTCGAGCGTCGTACTGCTACCACACGCACCGTCCAGCGTCGCGGTCGCCCGCAGGCGCCTCAGCTCGGAGCTGGCCGATTCGGGCGTCTACGACTCCGTCGTGGACGACGCCAGTGTCATCGTCAGCGAGCTGCTCAGCAACGCACTGCGGCACGCGCGGCCGCTGCCGTCCGGCCAGGTGAAGGTCTGCTGGCTCTGCCGCGGCGACCTCCTCGAACTGGAGGTCAGCGACGGCGGCGCCATGACCGAGCCGCGCCGGGGACCGGGCACGCTCTCCTCGCTCGGCGGGCGCGGGCTCGGCATCGTCGAGGCGCTGTCCGAGGGCTGGGGGGTGCGCCACGAGGACGGCACCACGACCGTCTGGGCCATCCTGCGGACGCCCAGGTCGTCCGGCGACGAGCGGATGGCCGCTCCCGCCGGCGCGCACGCCGTCGTCCCGGATCTCTCCGCCTTTCCGGACCTGCTCGACGAGCCGGATGAAGACCTCTGCAACGGAACCAGGAGTGAAGTAGCTCCAAGTCGGGCATATCCGGCATAGAGCGACCCTGCCTGGAAGGAACCCCGCCCGACCTTGTATGGTCCTCTCCAACGCTCGGGCGATGTCGTGCCCCCGTCGACATCGCGAGCGTTGATGGTTCTTCCCGGCGCCGCGCGCCTCTGAGCCCCCGGCGCCGGGAAGAACGCAGAACCCTCTTCTCCCCGGCCGCCCCGGGCGCGGCTCAGATCTCCTCGCGCAGGATCGGGCACGACATGCAGCGGGGACCGCCCCGCCCCGTCCCGAGCTCGCTCCCGCTGATCCGGATGACCTCGATCCCGGACGCCTCCAGCTGCGCGTTGGTCTCGATGTTGCGCTCGTAGGCGACGCACAGGCGCGGCGCCACGGCGAGGGTGTTGTTCCCGTCGTCCCACTGCTCGCGCTCGGCGGTGACCGGGTCGAGACCGGTGTCGATCACCTTGAGGCGGTCCAGGCCCATCGCGTCGGCGGCGGCCTGGAGGAACGGGCGCGGCTCGGCGACGCGCAGGTGGCCGTCGTCCAGCGTCACCGTGTAGGCGGTGAGCGAGTGCGCCACCGGCGGGTACATCACGACGGTGTCGACGTCGACCATCGTGCAGACGGTGTCGAGGTGCATGGTGGCGCGCTCCTGCGCGATCGGCACGGCCAGCACCGTGCGGGCCAGCCCGGCCCCGATCACCTGGCGGGCCAGGCGCTCGACGCCCGCCGGCGTCGTCCGCTCGCCGGTGCCCACGGCGATCACACCCGGGCGCAGCAGCAGGACGTCGCCGCCCTCCAGGTGCTCCAGGGACGGGCTGTAGACCGGCTCCACCCCGGCGAACCGCGGATGGTGCGCGTAGATCAGGCCGGTGAGGGCCGACTCGCGCCGCCGCGCCTCCATCGCGAGGCTCGTCACCGCCACGCGGTCGCCGATCCACGTGCTGTTGTCGCGCGTGAACAGCAGGCCCGGCAGCGGGTCGACGATGAAGTCCCGCTCGTCCATCAGCCGGTAGACCAGGCCGTGCCCGGCCTTCAGCTCCTCGTGCGCGAGCCCGGCGATCAGCGTGTGCGCGAGGTTCTCGGGGTCGAGCCCGCGCAGGTGGTCCTCGACGACGCGGCGAAGCTGGTCCCCGAGGCGCAGGTCGACGATGGCGTCGGCGATCGCCTGCTCGCGCGCGGCCTCGTACTCCAGGGCGTCCTGCAGCAGCTCGGTCACGTACAGGACCTCGACGCCGCGCGACCGCAGCGCCTCGGCGAACGCGTCGTGCTCCTCCTGCGCCCGGCCCGCCCACGGGATCGCGTCGAACAGGAGCTTGTCGCTGTTGCGCGGGGTCAGCCGCTTGAGCTCCGCGCCGGGGCGGTGCAGCAGCACCGTCCTCAGCCGTCCGACCTCGCTGGTGACCCGGTGCTCGTGCGCTGTCTTCGCTGCCGTCACCCTCCGCAGTCTAGGCGGCGGACGGTATGCCACCATTCGAGGGTGATCGGCAGGAACGCGGGGCTGCCCCTCCACCTCACCTCGGCGACGATGCTGCGCGTCTCCGCCGAGGGCGTCGCGACCGCGCTGGTCCTGACCGTCCAGGCGCGGACCGGCCACGCCGCCACCGCCGGGTACCTGCAGACCGCGATGACGCTGCCGTACGTGCTGAGCGGCCCCGTGATCGGGAACGCGCTGGACCGGGTGGCGCGCCCCCGCCGCGGCGCCGTCGCCCTCGCCGCCTGCTACGTCGCCGCGACCGGGCTGCTGCTGGTCCTCGCGGGGCGCTCGCCGCTCGCCCTGGCGCTGGTCGTCGCCGCCGTGATCGGCTGCACCGAGCCCATCGTCGTCGCGCTGACCAGCCTGCTGCCCCGGTTCGTCCCGGCCGGCCGGCTCTCGCGCGCCTACGGGCTGGAGGCCTCCAGCTACAACCTCGCCGGGATCGCCGGCCCCGGCCTCGCCGCCGCCCTGGCCGCCCTGGCCGGCGGCCAGTACGCCGGGACCGCCGTCGTCGCGGTCGGCGTCCTCGGCCTCCTGACCCTCCCGTTCCTGCCCTTCCCCGGCCCGTCCGCGAGCGTCCTCGGGCTGTTCCGACCCGCGCAGGAAGCAGTCGACGGCGCGTTGGGGGCG
>NZ_JBEUPA010000055.1:0-43264 GCF_040492065.1 Actinomadura sp. NPDC000929
GACCCCCGGCGCCTGCGTCCCCGGCGTCTCGGTCGGCGGCCGGGAGGGCGCCTCGGCGCGGTCCCCGCCCGGAGTGGGCGATGGGGCCGGCGTCTCGGCGCGGTGCCGGCCGGGCGCCCGGGTGTGCTGGGTGTGCTGCGTGGAGGGCGCGGGCTGCCGGACCCCGCTGGAGATGAGGCCGTCCAGCAGCGCCTGGGCGGACGGCCGCCGCGCCGGGTCCTTGGCCAGCGCCGCCTGGACGGCCTTGAGCAGCGTGCCGTCCAGCCCGCCCAGTTCGGGTTCGCCGCTGATGATCTGGTGGATGACCGCCGGCAGCGAGTTGCCGCCGAAGCACGGCCCGCCGCGCGCCGCGAAGGCCACGGTCGCGCCCCAGGCGAACACGTCGGACGCCGGGCTCGCGCCGCGCCCGTCCAGCTGCTCGGGGGCCATGAACGCGGGCGTGCCGATGATGCCGCCGGTCGCGGTGAGGCGCGTCCCGTCCAGCGAGCGGGCGATGCCGAAGTCGATGACGCGCGGCCCGAACGTGGACAACAGCACGTTGGCGGGCTTGAGGTCGCGGTGCACCACCCCGGCGTCGTGGATGGCGGTCAGCGCGGTCGCGATGCCGACCGCGACGGCCTCCAGGTCGGCGCCGCGCAGCGCCCCCTCCTTCGCGACGGCGTCGTCCAGGCTGGGGCCGTTGACGAACTCGGTCACCAGGTAGGGCGGGTCCGCCGCGGGGTCGGCGTCCAGGACCGGCGCCGTGCAGAACGCGCGCACCCGCTTGGCCGCCGCGACCTCCGCCTCGAACCGCGCGCGGTACTGCCGGTCGGCCGCGTACTCCCGCCGGATCACCTTGAGGGCGACCTTGCGCCCGGACGCGTCCAGCCCCGCGTACACCGTCCCCATGCCGCCCTCGCCGAGACGGTCGACGACCCGGTAGGGGCCGATGCGTTCCGGCAGGTCGGCGTGCGGCACGGACATACTCCTCGGGACGGCGATCGGCCCTACAAGCCTGGCACATCCCCACACTTCACGCGGCCCGGTCCGCCATCTCCCCGGGCCCGCGCCCCTCAGCCGAGCTCGGCCCGCAACGTCCGGGCCACCACCTCGGCGGTCACCTCCAGCGGACGGACGTCGTGCGCCGTCCGGCTGAGCACGAGCGCCCCCTCGAAGGCGCTCAGCACGTAGGTGGCCAGATCCTTCGCGCGCGCGTCCGGGATCCCGCCCTCGGCCAGCCTGCGCGCGAGGGAGAGCTCCCACGACGCGAACACCTCCGCGCACGCGTGCCGCAGCGGCTCGCTCGTGCTGGCGACCTCCAGCGCCACGGTCGCGATCGGGCACCCGTCGCCCCACTCCGACCTCTCCAACGCCTCCGCGCTCAGCCGGAACATGTCGAGGACCGACCGCTCCAGGCTCTGGTCGGCCCGCGCGAACACGAGGTCGAACAGGCGCAGGTAGCGATCGCCCGAATGCCGCACGGCCTCGGCCCCCAGCTGCTCCTTCCCGCCCGGGAAGAAGTGGTACAGCGACCCCCAGGGCGCCTCGCCCGCCGCGGTGATCTGCTTGAGCCCCGTCCCGGCGTACCCCTGCTCGCGGAACAGCTGGGCGCTGGCCTCCAGCAGGCGGGTCCGTGTGTCGCGCGTCATGGGGACACCCTAGCCATTGCCCTCACTAGATCGATCTATCTACTATGACGATCGATCCAGACAGGAGGCGCTCATGAGCGTGCGGACCGAACGCCGCGGCCCCGTCCACGTCATCACCCTCGACCGCCCGGACCGCCGCAACGCGGTCGACGGGCCGACCGCCCGGCGGCTGGCCGACGCGGTCCGCGCCTTCGAGGACGGCGACGCGAAGGCCGCCGTGGTGACCGGCGCCGGCGGGGCCTTCTGCGCGGGCAGCGACCTGAAGGCGATGGCCGCGGGCGACTTCCCCGCCCCGACCGCCGGCGGCCCGCCCCCGATGGCCGTCACGCGCGCCCGCCCGTCCAAGCCGGTGATCGCGGCGATCGAGGGCTACTGCTTCGGCGGCGGCTTCGAACTGGCCCTGTGGTGCGACCTCCGGGTGGCGTCGGAGACCGCCGAGTTCGGCCTGCTCAACTTCGAGCACGGCCTCCCGTCCCTGGACGGCGCCACCGTCCGTCTCCCACGCCTGGTGGGGCAGCCCCGCGCCCTGGACGCCCTCCTGACCGCCCGCCGCATCCCCGCCCGGGAAGCCGCGAGCTGGGGCCTGCTGACCGCCCTCACCCCGCCCGGCGAAGCCCTGGAGACGGCACTTGCCCTGGCCGCCCGGATTGCGTCCCTCCCCGCCCCGGCCCTCCAGGCCGCGCGCGCGTCCCTCCTGGCACAGGGCCCTCTCCCCGAGGCAGATGCCCTGAGGAACGAAACGACTCTCGCCCTGGCCGCCCTGCCCACGCGCACGTGACCAGACGCGAATTCGCGTGGGCGTCTTGCGTCCCGGCGGGGGCTGAACTGTAGTCTGGACAGGTGTCCAGAACAAACGATCGCTTGCTTCTGGTGGACGGGCGTCTCGTCCCCGGGGCGGGCGGCGCCTTCGAGACGATCAATCCCGCGACCGAGGAGGTGCTCGGCACCGCCGCCGACGCCTCCGCAGACGACATGGACCGGGCGATCGCGGCCGCGCGCCGCGCGTTCGACGAGACCGGGTGGTCGACCGACCACGCCTTCCGCGCGCGGTGCCTGCGGCAGTTCCGGGAAGGGCTGCGGCGGCGCGCCGACGAGCTGCGCGAACTCACGATCAAGGAGGTGGGCGCGCCGAGGTTCCTGACGTTCGGGGCCCAGCTGGACGCGCCCGTCGACGACCTCGCGTGGTTCGCGGACCTGGTCGAGGAGTACGGCTGGGAGCGGGACCTCGGGCGGGCCGAGCCGATGGGGATGCCCAGCCACCGGCGGGTCGTCCGGGAGGCGGTGGGCGTCGTCGGCGCCGTCACCCCGTGGAACTTCCCGCACCAGATCAACCTCGCCAAGCTGGGCCCGGCGCTGGCGGCGGGCAACACGGTGGTGCTGAAGCCGGCCCCCGACACGCCCTGGTGCGCGGCGGTGCTCGGCGAAGTCATCGCGGAGGAGACCGACATCCCGCCGGGCGTGGTCAACGTGGTCACCTCGTCCGATCACGCGCTGGGCGCCCAGCTCACCCGGGATCCCCGCGTCGACCTGGTGTCGTTCACCGGGTCCACCGCGACGGGACGCGACGTGATGGCGAGCGCGGCCGGGACGCTCAAGCGGGTGTTCCTGGAGCTCGGCGGCAAGTCGGCGTTCGTGGTCCTGGACGACGCCGACCTGCGGGCCGCGTGCTCGTACGCGGCGTTCGCCGGCATCACCCACGCCGGTCAGGGCTGCGCGATCACGACCCGGATCCTCGTCCCGCGCGAGCGCCACGACGAGGCCGTGGAGATCACCGCCGGGGCGCTGGCGAAGCTCGGCGCCGGCGACCCGCAGGACGACCGGACGATCTGCGGCCCGGTCATCTCGGCGCGCCAGCGCGAGCGGATCGAGGGCTACCTGGACCTGGCCGTCAAGGACGGCGGCGCGTTCGCCTGCGGCGGCGGCCGCCCGGAGGGCCGGGACAGGGGCTTCTGGATCGAGCCGACGCTGATCACCGGGTTGACCAACGACTCCCGCGCGGCGCGGGAGGAGATCTTCGGCCCGGTGCTGGTGATCCTGCCGCACGACGGCGACGACGACGCGGTGCGGATCGCGAACGACTCGCCGTACGGGCTGTCGGGCGCGGTGCACGGCGGGGACGTCGAGCGGGCGCGCGGGGTCGCGCGCAGGCTGCGGACCGGGACGGTCAGCGTGAACGGCGGCGTCTGGTACGGCGCGGACGTCCCCTTCGGGGGCTACAAGCAGTCGGGCATCGGCCGCGAGATGGGCGTGGCCGGTTTCGAGGAGTACCTGGAGACCAAGGCGATCGCGGAGGGCGTGTGAGGTTCGAGGGAAAGGTCGCGGTCGTCACCGGGGCCGCGCAGGGAATCGGCGAGGCGTACGCGCGTGCGCTGGCCTCCGAGGGCGCCCACGTGGTCGTCGCGGACGTGGACGAGCGCGGCCGGGACGTCGCGGACGACATCAAGGGCCTGTTCGTGCGGACGGACGTGTCCGACCCCGCGTCCGTGGACGCCATGGCCGGGGAGGCGGCGGAGCGGTTCGGCGGGATCGACCACCTCGTCAACAACGCCGCCATCTTCGGAACGATGAAGCTGGACTTCCTCTTCACCGTCGACTGGGACTACTACAAGAAGTTCATGTCGGTGAACATGGACGGCGCGCTGCTGTGCGCCCGCGCCTGCCACCCCCACATGCAGGCGCGCGGCGGCGGTTCGATCGTCAACCAGTCGTCCACGGCGGCGTGGCAGTACTCGGGCTTCTACGGGCTGGCCAAGGTCGGCGTCAACGGGCTCACGCAGCAGCTCGCGCACGAGCTGGGCGGCATGAACATCCGCGTGAACGCGATCGCGCCGGGCCCGATCGACACCGAGGCCAACCGGGCCGTCGTGCCGGGGAACATGTCGCAGAAGATCGTCCGGGACAAGATGGCGCTCAAGCGGATGGGGTCGCCCGGGGACCTGGTGGGCGCGTGCCTGTTCCTGCTGTCGGACGACGCCGCGTGGATCACCGGCCAGATCCTCAACGTGGACGGCGGCGAGGTGTTCCGGGCATGAGCGATGCGCGCGTCCCCCCGCAGGGTGAACGCAGGGCGGTCGGCTTCGTCGGGCTCGGGCAGATGGGGGCGCCCATGGCGACCCACCTGGCGGGCCGGGGCCTGGCCGTGTACGACGCGCGGCCCGAGGCGATGGCGCCGTTGGTGAAGGCGGGTGCGCGGGCCGCGAGGAGCGTCGCCGAGGTGGCCGCGCACTGCGACCTGGTCTCGGTCATGGTCCGGGACGACGCCCAGGTGACGGAGGTGGGCGAGGAGGTGCTCGCGAGCGCGCGTCCGGGCACGGTCCTCGCCGTCCACTCGACCATCCGCGCGCGGACCGCCGAGGACCTGGCCTCGCGAGCGCGCCGCTATGGGATCGAGGTGGTGGACGCGCCGGTGAGCGGCGGGTTCATGGGGGCGAGCGCGGGCAGCCTCGCGGTCATGGTCGGGGGGTCGGACGAGGCGTTCGAGCGGTGCCGCGAGCCGTTCGGCGCCTGGGCGGACCTCGTCCTGCACATGGGGCCGGTCGGCGCGGGCACCCGCGCGAAGCTGGCCCGCAACATGCTGCACTTCATCTCGTTCACGGCCGCCGCGGAGGCGCAGCGGCTCGCGGAGGCGGCGGGGGTGTCGCTGCGCAAGCTCGGCAGGGTCGTCCGGCACACCGACGCGATCACCGGCGGCGCGGGCTCGATCATGCTGCGGCCGACGACCGCGCCGCTGGAGCCGGACGACGACCTGTACGACATCCTGCGGCACACGCGGGATCTCGGCGAGAAGGACCTGGCGCTCGCGCTGGAGCTGGCGGACGAGCTCGGCGTCGACACCCCGCTCGCCCGGATCGCCCTCGACCGGTTCGGTGCGGGGCTGGGGTTGGTGGGAGAGGCCAATGACTGAGCGGAGCGAACCGGGGGGCGTGGGGGGTCGCCCCCCCACAGAGAACATGACTGAGCGGAGCGAACCGGGGGGTGTGGGGGGTCGTCCCCCCACAGAGAACGTGACTGAGCGGAGCGAACCGGGGGGTGAGCGCGGCGAAGCCGTGGGGCGGCGTGAGCGTGGGCTGGAGATGATGCGCCAGGTCTACGGCTGGGAGGTCTCGGACGGGCCCGGCGACTTCTTCGGCATCACCGTGGAGCACCTGTTCGGCGACATCTGGACGCGACCGGGGCTGAGCATGCGCGACCGGCGGCTGCTGCTCGTCGGGGCCCTCGCTGGGCAGGGGCTGAACGACGTCCTCGACATCCAGATCCCGGCGGCGCTGGCCAACGGGGAGCTGTCCCCGGACGAGCTGCGCGAGATCGGCGTGTTCCTCACCCACTACATCGGCTGGCCGCTCGGGTCGAAGCTGAGCGTCCAGATCGACACGCTGATCGCCAGGCACGAGAAGCGCGCGCGGCGGGACGGCTAGCACAGGCGCGGGGTCGGGTCGGGCATCAGCATCGGCCCGGTCACGCGGAACCGTTCGACGCCCTGCCGGGTGAGGCTGACGCGCAGGTCGATCCAGCCGCGCACGCCCGGCTCGCCGCAGTCGTAGGCGCCCCTCAGCGGGAAGTGCAGGTCGCCCACCGACAGCTTCGCGCCGCGCACGTGCACCGGCAGCAGGATGCGGGAGCCGGCGGTGAGCGGGGCGATGAGGCATCCGCCGACGTCGCGGCCGCGCGCTTCGCCGGGCACGGCCACGGGGTCGGACGGCGCGCAGCCGATGATCCCGGGGTGGCCGCCGGCGTCGCGCCCGCCGCCGGGGCGCCCGACGGCGAGCACGTCCACCACGATGACGTCGCCGGGCTCCGCGCCGACGACGACGAGCGGACCGCACAGCAGGACGCCGCCGCCGGGTTCCCGGCCGGGGCACTCCATCCGGACGGACCCGCCCGTGATGACCTCCGCCACACCCGGGATGTCGGGGTGCCAGTGGGAGTGTCCGAGAACGTCCCGCATCCCGGGGTCGCCGAGGTCGAACACGGCTGGTGAAGGCATCGGGCAGAGCTCCTTCCGCAGGGACCAGGTGATGCTCCGATCCTGCCCAGCCGCTGTTTCGGGACGGTTTCGGCTTCCTGACGCCCGCGTAAGACGGCCTTCACCGGAAAATCCGCGAGCCCCGGGGAACCGGGCCGCGAGAGCGCGCGTCCAAGGTCCATGCGTGGTCGTATCCTCCTCCCGGTCGCGACGACGCTCCTGCTGGCCGGGAGCGCCGGGTGCTCCAGGTCAGGGCAGGTCCACGACCGGGACTCCCAGGCGCCGCCGGTGCGGCTCGTCGCCTATGGCGGCTGCGACGCGCTCCTCGACGAGCTGCGCCGCGCCACCCTGGACAAGGTCGGCCCTTACGGGCTCGACGGCGTGCCGGGCGGCGGCGGCATGGAGGCGCTGGCGAAGGCGTCGAAAGCGGACAAGGTCCCCGGGGCTCCCGCGCCCGCACCGGAGCACTCCACCACGAACTCGCACGAGCCGGATGCGGACGAGCCCGATCTCGTGAAGACCGACGGCCGCAGGATCGTCGTGTTCGCCCGGGGACGCCTCAAGGTCATCGACCCGGTGTCGCGCAAGGTGGCGCACACGGTGGACCTCCCGGGCGGCACCCGCTACGACAGCGGGGAGCTGCTGCTCAGTGGTGACCGCGTGCTCGTGCTGACGCGGCAGACCATGGCCGTGCCCTTCGAAGGGCCGGGACCGGGCCGGTCGGCACCCGGTCGACCGCTGCCCGGGTCGACGCAGGCGACGCGCCTCACACTGGTCGATCTCGCCGGCAGGCCCAGGGTCGCCGGGACGATGACGTCCGGCGCCGACTACCTGGACGCGCGGCAGACCGGCTCCACGGTCCGCGTTGTGGTGAGGTCTCTTCCGCGCATCTACTTCCCCGGTGGCGACGGCGAGAAGAAGGCCGTGGCGGCGAACCGGGAGGCCGTGTGGAAGGCCCCGCTGGACGCCTGGCTCCCGTCCTTCGAGGTGGAGGGCGGGGCGACGTACCGGACGCCGTGCGACCAGGTCAGCCGCCCGTCCTCGTCCGCGGATTCCTCGATGCTGACCGTGCTGACGCTCGACCTGGCGAAGGGCCTCGGCGACCCGCGGCCGGTCGCGGTGGCCGCTGACGGCTCGACCGTCTACGGCAACGGGAACAGCCTCTACATCACCGGCACTCCCCCACAGCTCTTCGCGTGGCCGCGCAAGAAGGCGGTCGAGCCGCGTACGGACGTCTACAAGTTCGACGTCCGCGGTGGCGACCGTCCTCGCTACGTGGCCTCAGGCTCGGTCAAGGGGTTCCTGCTCAACCAGTACTCGATGTCGGAGCACGAGGGGAATCTCCGCCTGGCCGCGACGACCAGCCGGAACGAACCCGGCAGCCAGGCGTCGCAGAGCTCGGTGTACGTCCTGGCCCAGCACGGCGCGCGACTCGACCAGATCGGGCGGCTCGACGGCCTCGGCAAGGGCGAGCGGATCCACTCCGTCCGGTTCATCGGCGCCACCGGCTACGTCGTGACGTTCCGGCAGACGGACCCCCTGTACGTCGTCGATCTCAGGGACCCCCGCCGCCCCCGGACGACCGGCGAACTCAAGATCAACGGCTATTCCGCCTACCTGCATCCGACGGCGGACGGGAAGCTGCTCGGGGTGGGGCAGGACGCCGACTCCTCCGGCCGGACGAGCGGTCTCCAGGTGTCGCTCTTCGACGTCTCCGAAGGCCCCCGCAGGCTGGACGCCTACAAGCTCCCCGGGGCGGCCTCCCAGGCGGAGTTCGAACCGCACGCGTTCCTGTACTGGCCGAAGACCGGTCTCACCGTCGTGCCGGTGACGCGGCGGGACGGCGGCCCGCCCGAGGCCCTCGCCCTCAGGGTCACCGGTTCGGGCGTCACGAGGCTCGGAACCGTCCGGGCCCCGGGCCCGGACTTCGGCGGCGGCGCCGGCCGCTCACTCGTCATCGGCGACACCCTCTGGACGTTCTCCGACGCGGGCGCGCACGCCGTCGACGCGGCCACCCTCAAGGGCGGCGACCGGCTCGCCTTCGGCTAGCGCAGCCCGGTCGAGCGCTGGAGCGCCGTCTGGATGAGCCGGTCGACCAGCGCCGGGTAGTCGAGTCCCGTGGCCGCCCACATCTGCGGGAACGCCGACGCCGGGGTGAAGCCGGGCATCGTGTTGATCTCGTTGAGGATCCAGCGGCCGTCGGGCGTGTGGAAGAAGTCGACCCGGGCGAGGCCCTCGCAGTCGAGCGCGTCGAACGCCTGCACGGCGATGCGGCGGACCTCCTCGATCGCCGCGGGCGGCAGGTCCGGCGGGATCGCCATGGTGGTGGAGCCGTCGAGGTACTTCGTCTCGAAGTCGTAGAAGTCGTGGCCGCCCCCCATCAGGACCTCGGCGGGCACGCTGGCCTCGGCGGGGCCGTCGTCCACCCCCTGCAGGACGCCGCACTCGATCTCGCGGCCCTCGACGGCGGCCTCCACGATGACCTTGGGGTCGTGCTCGCGGGCCGCGTCGACCGCGGCCTCCAGGCCGGCCTCGTCGGTGACCCGGGTGATGCCCATGCTCGACCCGGCGCGGGCCGGCTTGACGAACACCGGCGTGCCGTCGGCCAGGCCGAGCTCCCTGATGATCTCGTCGACCTTGCGCTTGCGCTCGCGCCGCCACTCCCGGTCGCCGACCAGGACGTACGGGCCGACGGGCAGGCCGCGCCCCTGCCACACGAGCTTCATGAACCCCTTGTCCATGCCGACCGCGCTGGCCAGCACGCCGGCGCCGACGTAGCGGATGCCGGCGAGGTCGAGCAGGCCCTGGATCGTGCCGTCCTCGCCGTAGGGGCCGTGCAGCAGCGGCAGGACCACGTCGACGTCGCCGAGGGCCGCGGGCACCTCGCCCGGCCGGACCACCATCAGGCCGCGGCTGTCGGGGTCGAACGGCAGCGCGAGGACGCCGCCCTCCCCGGTCACCTCCGGGAGCCGGCCGCCCTCGATCGCCAGGCGCAGGTCCGCGGGCGGGAGCACCCAGCGCCCGTCGCGGGCGATGCCGATCGGCACGACCTCGTACCGGTCCCGGTCGATGGCGGCCATGACGGCGCCGGCGGTGACGCAGGAGATCGCGTGCTCGGAGCTGCGCCCGCCGAACACCACCGCCACGCGGATCCTAGAAACCTGGGACATGACGCCCGACCCTACCGGTGATCAGCACGGGTCGGCCACGAGCGAACCGGGCGCGCTGCGCTGCCATTCCGTCACACCCCGTACCGCTCGGGCTTGGGAGACCGCGAAATCAGCGAGATCGCCGCCTCCTTGATCGGTATGCCGCGGTGCAGCACGGCGGTGACGGCCTCGGTGATCGGCATCTCCACGTTGTGCTTGCGCGCCAGCTCCAGCACCGCCTCGGCCGACTTCACGCCCTCCGCGGTCTGCTTGGTGACGGCGATGACCTCGTCCAGGGTCATGCCGCGGCCGAGGTTCTCGCCGAACGTCCGGTTGCGCGCGAGCGGCGAGACGCAGGAGGCGACGAGGTCGCCCATCCCGGCGAGGCCCGCGAAGGTGTGCTCGTCGGCGCCGAGGGCGGCGCCCAGCCGGGCGATCTCGGCCAGCCCGCGGGTCATCAGCAGCGCCTGGGTGTTGGAGCCGAACCCGAGCCCGACCGACATCCCGACGCACAGGGCGACGACGTTCTTCACCGCGCCGCCCAGCTCGACGCCGATCACGTCCGTGGAGGTGTAGACGCGGAAGTAGGACGTCATCGTGGCGGCCTGCAGGCCGCGCGCGGCGTCCTCGTCCACGCACGCGGCGACGGCCGCGCTGGGCTCGCCGGTGGCGATCTCGCGCGCCACGTTCGGGCCGCTGAAGACGGCGACGCGCTCCTGCGGGACGTCGGCGACCTCGCGGATCACCTCCGACATCCGCCGGGTGGTGCCGAGCTCGACGCCCTTCATCAGGCTGACCAGGACGGCCTCGCGCGGCAGCAGGGAGACCCAGCCGCCGAGGTTGTGCCGGAGCGTCTGCGCGGGGACGGCGAGCGCGACGAAGTCGGCGCCGCGCAGGGCCTCCGCCGGGTCCAGGGTGGCGCGAATGCCCTCGGGGAGCGGGACGCCCGGCAGGTAGTCGGTGTTCTCGTGCCGTTCGTTGATGCCCTCGACCACCTCGGGGCGGCGTCCCCAGAGGGTGACCTCGCCGCCGGCGTCGTGCAGCATCATCGCGAACGTGGTGCCCCAGGAGCCGGAGCCCATCACCGCGGTACGGAAGGTCACGAGTCGGCCGCCTTCGGTTCGGCCGCGCGCTGCCCGCCGGACTCCGGCCCGGCCGGTCCGGCCTGCTCGGGGACCGCGTCCTTGGCCGCGCCCGCGTCCTTGGCCGCGCCCGCGTCCGCCTCGGCCTGGGCGGCGCGGCGGCGCTCCTCCAGGACCCTGTGGTGGTCGAAGGGCTCGGAGGGCGGCTCCTCGCCGCGCAGCTCGCCGAGCAGCGCGGTGATCGCGGCCATGATGTCGTCGGTGGCGGCGCGCAGGGTGTCGCGGTCCAGCGGGAGGCCCGCGTACCGCGACAGGTCCACGGGCGGCCCGGCGATCACTCTCATCGTCTTGCGGGGCAGCGGGTGCACGCCCTTCTTCAGGCTGCCCGCCAGGCCCTTCTGCTCGCCCTTCTTGTACGGCATCAGCTCGTGCGCGCCCCAGCTCGCGACCGGGACGACCTTGGCGCCGGTCTGCAGCGCCATCCGCGCGGCGCCCGTCTGCCCCGTCATCGGCCACAGCTCCGGGTCACGGGTGCAACTGCCCTCCGGGTAGAACATCAGGCACTCCCCGTCCAGGAGGGCCTTCTCGGCGTCCCTGAGGGCCAGGGCGGCGTCGGCGCTGTCGCGGTAGACCGGGATCTGGCCGGTGCCCCGCAGCACCGCGCCGATGAACCTCACGCCGAACAGCGTGGACTTGGCCAGGTAGACGGGGTAGCGGCCCGACTCGTAGACGAAGTGGGCGAGCGCGAGCGGGTCGGACTCGGAGATGTGGTTGGCGGCGATGATCACGCCGCCCTTCCTCGGGACGTTGCCGCGGCCGCGCCAGTCGCGCTTGAGCAGCCCGAACAGCAGCGGCCGCAGGATGACGATCGTGAGCTTGCGCCACCCCGGCGAGTAGCGGTGGCCCGGGCGTCCCTCCTCCTGCGAGGGGGCGACCCCCTGCTTCGCTCCGCTCATCCCGCCCCTCCCTCGATCCGGCCCGCAGGTGAACCTGGGGTGTCCTCAAGTGTCGCGGTTGCGGGCGCATAGTGTCGAGTTGCCATGTCTACACCAGCACCCCCCGTGCGAGCGCACGGGAAGCCGCCGCTCCGGTGGTCGCTCGTCGTCCCCGTCAAGGTCCTCGCCAAGGCCAAGACCCGCATGTCGGCCGCGGCGGGACCGCACCGGGAGGCCCTGGCGCTCGCGGTCGCGGCCGACACGGTCGCCGCCGCGCTGCGCTGCGACCGGGTCCGCGACGTGATCGTAGTCACCGACGATCCCCTTCCGGCGGCCGAGCTCGCCGCCCTCGGCGCCCGGATCGTTCCGGACGTCCCGGATGCCGGCCTGAACCCGGCCCTCGTCTACGGCGCCGGCCGCGGCCGGGAGCTGGCCGCCGACGCCGGCGTCGGGGCGCTTTCAGCCGACTTGCCCGCTTTGCGACCTCTTGAACTCGCTCGCGTCCTGGACGCCGCGAGCGCCGCGCCCGAGGCGTTCGTGCCGGACGCGGCCGGCGTCGGCACGACCCTCTACACGGCCCGCCCGGGCGTCCCGTTCTCCCCCGCGTTCGGCGGCGGCTCGCGGACCGCCCACCGCGCCCGCGGCGCCCGGGAGATCCTCCTGCCCGGCACCGACAGCGTACGCCGCGACGTCGACACCCCGGACGACCTCCGCGCGGCGCTCGCGCTCGGCGCCGGTCCCCGCACCACGGCCGTCGCCTCCCGGCTGCCCTCGTTGGCCTAGAGTCGGGGGTATGCAGGGGACGGTGAAGGCGTTCGACGCGCGGACCCGCTCGGGGAGCGTGCTCCTCGACGACGGGACGGAACTTCCCTTCGACGCCGAGGCGTTCGCGGCGGGCGGCCTGCGGCTGCTGCGCTTCGGCCAGCGGGTGAACCTCGCGCTGGACGGCGAGCGGATCTCGGTGGTGACGCTGTCGACCTTCCCGCTTCCCGCACCGCCCGCCTGAGCGGGCGGTCCCGGACGAGCACGTCCCGGAGGAGCGCGGCCGGACGAGCCCGGAAACGCGGCAGCGCCCGGAACCATGCGGTCCCGGGCGCTGACGCGGTGAGGCACTACTTCTTGCCGGCCACCAGGTTCTTGAAGTCGGCGCCCGCCTTGAACTTCGGCACGGACGTCGCGGGAACCTCGATGGTCTTGCCCGTTGCGGGGTTGCGGGCCGTGCGGGCAGGCCGGTCGGCCTTCTCGAACGAACCGAACCCGGTGATCGCGACCTTGTCGCCCTTGGCGACCGCGTTCTGGATCGCCTCCAGGATGGCGTCGACCGCCTCGGCTGCGGCCTTCTTGCTGCCCAGCCGGTCAGAGATGGCGTCGACCAGCTCACGCTTGTTCATGGGTTACTCCTCTAGTTCCCCCCTTGCCCGAACGAAACTAAGGGACCCTCACCATGGACACAATCACCTTCACGCAAACGATGGCGTGTCGCTGGCGTTTTTGTCGGTCTCGCCCCCGTCTCGCCCGGTGACCGGACCGGATCCGGCCACTGCGCACGCTAACCGACGTCGGGCCCCTCTTGGAAATCGGCGAGGAACGCGTCCAGCCTGCGGGCGGCCAGTTCGGCGTCCCGTTTCGCCAGATCGGTGATCGCCAGAAGGTGCCGGATGAGCCGCTGCCGGTCCTGTGGCGGGAGCGGTGCCACGGCGCGATGAGCGTCACGCAACTGTCGTGCGAGCTGCGTCAACGTCGGATCGTCCCACTCTGGCCCGGTCCACGGGGCCGTGCTCACTTGGAGTCCCCCAACGGTCGGCGGTCGTTGCACACCAGGGAGATTCTCCCCGCGTCCGCGCCGACCGTCTCGCCCGGGGTACGTTCGGGCGCGCCCGTGACGCCGGATACTTCCAGGTATCTGGCGTCACGGGCGGCGTGTCGCGGATCTCGGACGGGCTACACCGTGGTGGGGAGCAGGGCGGTGCGGGCCGCCTCGAACTCGGCGATGGCGTCGGCGTGGCGCAGCGTGAGGCCGATGTCGTCCAGGCCCTCCATCAGCCGCCAGCGGGTGTAGTCGTCGATCTCGAACGTCGCGGTCTCGGCGCCCCAGCGGACCTCGCGCTCGCCCAGGTCGACGGTGATCTCCAGGGCGGGGTCCTTCTCGACCGCGCTCTGCAGCGCCTCGACCTGCTCGCCCGTGAGGACGACCGGCAGCAGGCCCATCTTCGTGGAGTTGTTGCGGAAGATGTCGCCGAAGCGCGACGCGATCACGACGCGGAAGCCGTACTGCTGCAGCGCCCAGACGGCGTGCTCGCGGGACGAGCCGGTGCCGAAGTCGGGCCCGGCGACCAGGATGCCCGCGCCCTGGTACCGCGGCTGGTTCAGGACGAAGTCCGGGTCCTCGCGCCAGGCCGAGAACAGGCCCTTGTCGAATCCGGTGCGGCTGACCTGCTTGAGCCAGACGGCCGGGATGATCTGGTCGGTGTCGACGTTGCTGCGGCGCAGCGGCACCGCGCGCCCGGTGTAGGTGGTGAACGCTTCCATCGTGCTTCCTTAGAGGTCGGCGTCATTCTGGGGGGACGACCCCCCAGACCCCCCGGCGGCTGCGCCGAGGTCAGCGGGGGCGGCCAGATGCCCGGTCACGGCGGTGGCGGCGGCGACGGCGGGCGACACCAGGTGGGTGCGGCCGCCCGGTCCCTGCCGGCCCTCGAAGTTGCGGTTGGACGTGGAGGCGCTGCGCTCGCCGGGCGCGAGCTTGTCGGGGTTCATCGCCAGGCACATCGAGCAGCCGGCCTCGCGCCACTCGGCGCCGGAGGCCGAGATGACGGCGTCCAGCCCCTCCTCCTCGGCCTGCTTCTTGACCTTCATGGAGCCGGGGACGACCAGCATCCGGACGCCGTCGGCGACCTTGCGTCCCTCCAGCACGCCCGCGACGGCGCGCAGGTCCTCGATCCGGCCGTTGGTGCAGGAGCCGACGAAGACGGTGTCGACCGCGATGTCGCGCAGCGGCGTCCCGGCGGTCAGGCCCATGTACTCCAGGGCGCGCTCGGCGGACTGGCGCTGGACGGGGTCGTCGAAGGACGCGGGGTCGGGCACGGACTCGCCGAGCGGCAGGCCCTGGCCCGGATTCGTCCCCCACGTGACGAACGGGGTCAGCTCGGCGGCGTCGATCACGACCTCCCGGTCGAAGACCGCGTCGTCGTCGGTGCGCAGGGACGTCCAGTACTCGACGGCGCGGTCCCAGTCCTCGCCCCGCGGGGCGTGCGGGCGGTCCTTGAGGTAGGCGAAGGTCGTCTCGTCCGGGGCGATCATCCCGGCGCGAGCGCCGGCCTCGATGGACATGTTGCAGACCGTCATGCGGCCCTCCATCGACAGCGACCGGACGGCCTCGCCCCGGTACTCGACGATGTGGCCCTGACCGCCGCCGGTGCCGATCCGTGCGATGATCGCGAGGATCAGGTCCTTGGCGGTCACGCCCTCGGGCAGCGCGCCCTCGACCGTGACCGCCATCGTCTTCGGGCGGATCTGCGGCAGCGTCTGCGTGGCGAGGACGTGCTCGACCTCGCTGGTGCCGATCCCGAAGGCGAGGGCGCCGAACGCGCCGTGGGTGGAGGTGTGCGAGTCGCCGCACACGACGGTCATCCCCGGCTGGGTCAGGCCCAGCTGCGGGCCGATGACGTGCACGATGCCCTGGCCCTCGTCGCCCATCGGGTGGAGCCGGATCCCGAAGTCGGAGCAGTTCTTGCGCAGCGTCTCGACCTGGGTGCGCGACACCGGGTCGGCGATCGGCTTGAGCAGGTCCGTGGTCGGGACGTTGTGGTCCTCGGTGGCGATCGTCAGGTCCGGGCGGCGGACCTGGCGGCCCGCCATCCGCAGCCCGTCGAACGCCTGCGGGCTCGTGACCTCGTGGACCAGGTGCAGGTCGATGTAGAGGAGGTCGGGCTCGCCCTCGGCGTGCCGTACGACGTGCGCGTCGTACACCTTCTCGGCCAGTGTTCGGCCCATCACTCCACCTCACCTGTGCTGATCGTCGGCTGTGCTGGTCGTCGCGCCGGCCGGCGGCGCGCCGCCGGCCCGGTCGCCCGGGCGGTCCCGGCCACCTCGATTTGCATCTCAAATTACGAGACGGCAATATCAATGCATGGACAACTCTAGCGGAGTCGGCGTACTTGACAAAGCGGTGCTCGTGATGAACGCGCTGGAGGCCGGTCCGGCCTCGCTCGCCCAGCTCGTCCAGACGACGGGGCTGGCCCGCCCCACCGCCCACCGGCTGGCCGTCGCGCTGGAGCACCACCGCCTCGTCCACCGCGACGCGCAGGGGCGCTTCATCCTCGGGCCGCGGCTGGCGGAGCTCGCGGTCGCCGCGGGCGAGGACCGCCTGCTCGCGATCGCGCAGCCCATCCTGGCCCAGCTGCGCGACCACACCGGCGAGAGCGCGTCGCTGTTCCGCCGCCAGGGGGACGTGCGGGTCTGCGTGGCCGCCGCCGAGCGCACCAGCGGCCTGCGCGACACCATCCCGGTCGGCGCCGCGCTGCCGATGACGGCGGGGTCCGCCGCGCAGATCCTGCTCGCGTGGGAGGAGCCCGACCGGCTGCACCGCGGGCTGCGCGGCGCCAAGTTCGAGGCCACGACGCTGGCGTCCGTGCGGCGCCGGGGGTGGGCGCAGAGCGTCGGCGAGCGGGAGCAGGGCGTCGGCTCCGTCTCGGCCCCCATCCGCGGCGCCGCCGGACGGGTGATCGCGGCCGTCTCGGTGTCCGGTCCCCTCGAACGCCTCACCCGCTCCCCCGGGCGCCTGCACGCCGCGCCCGTCGCCGCCGCCGCCGAGAAGATCTCCGAAGGCATGCGCCGCACCGCGTCCTGATCCGGCCGTGGGGCGAACCGCCACAAGCCGGACGGACCTGGGAGTGTGCCGGTCTCCGCGCCCCCGACCTCGCTACCGTTGCCTTCGGTAAAGGGGGTGCAACGTGCAGATCTCCGAGCTCAGCGACCGCAGCGGGCTGACGGTCCAGACGATCAAGTTCTACATCCGGGAGGGCCTGCTGCCGAAGGGCTCGACGATCAGCGCCACGCGCTCGGAGTACGACGGGCGGCATCTGGAGCGGCTCCGGCTGATCAGCGCGCTGCGCGAGGTGGGCGACATGCCGATCTCGGCGATCCAGGAGGTCATCGAGGCCGTCGAGGACGACCGGGTCGGCATGCACGAGCTGTTCGCCACCGCCCAGCACGCCGTCGGCCCGCACGCCGCCGCGCCGCACGACCCGCACTGGCGGGCCGCCCGCGAGGACGTCGACGCCATCGTCCGCGAGCTCGGCTGGCAGGTCGGCGACCGCGCCCCCGCCCGCGACCTGCTGGCGCACGCGTTCGTGGCGCTGCGCCGCCTCGGCTTCCCGATCACCCTCAAGGACCTGCGCCCCTACGTGAAGGCCGCCGCCGAGGTCGCCGAGCACGAGATCGGACGGGTCGCGGAGGGCGCCCCGCGGGCCCGGACCGTCCATTCGCTGCTGGTGTCGACCGTCCTCTACGAACAGGTCCTCGCGTCCCTGCACCGGCTGGCCCAGGAGGACGCCTCGGCGCGCCGCTTCGGCCGCACCGTGCCCGCCCCGCGCGCCTCCCCCCGGCCGGACCCCGCTCCGCCGGCCTGACCCGGTCCCACCAGGCTTTTCCGGGATAGACGATCGGAATTGCCATTCACGCCCCCGTTTTAGGGCTTTCACTTTCTTCGCCTAATATGAAAGGCGATGACCGCGACGACGCCTCCGGGCTCCTCCTCCGGCGGCAGGTGGACCGACCGCCTGCTCGCCGAGGGCGACGACCCCGATCCGCGCTTCACCATGGCCAACGAGCGCACGTTCCTGGCCTGGATCCGCACGGCTCTGGCGCTGATCGCGGGCGGCATCGGCCTCGCCCTGGCGGGCGACCTGATCGATTCGCCGCTGCGGCAGGTGCTCGCGGTCGGCTTCGCCGCGGGCGGCGCCCTGGTCGCGGCGCTGGCGTTCCGCCGGTGGCTGCGCACCGAGCGCGCGCTGCGGCGCGCCGAGACGCTGCCGCCGCCCGCGCTGGCCCCGGTCATCTCCTACGGGCTGGCGGGCGCCGCGATCGTCCTGCTGATCGCGCTGCTGATCACCCGGTGAGGCTCCGGGACCCCGGCGCGCAGCCGGAGCGGACGGCGCTGGCCTGGTCCCGCACCACCCTGGCCCTGATCGGCGCGGGCCTGCTGTGCGTGCGCCTGGCCCCCTCGGCCCCGGGCACGGTCCTCGCCGCGGCGGTCGTGTGCGGCGGGGCCGCGCTCATGCTGCGCCGCACCCGCAGGAGCTTCCACGCCCGGCGCGCCCTGCCCACCGGGGCGGGCGCGGCCGACCCGGTCTCGATCCTGATCACGACCGGTCTGGCCATCCTTCTGGCGGGCGTCGCCGCCGCCTTCGCCTTCTGAGGCGCGTCCCGAGCCATGCGCGCCGCGCATGACTGGCGTGCGAAGTCTTCGCTGGTGACATGAGTGCGCGGCGTCTAACGTCGGACGCGCCATGACACGAATCGCCTTTCTCGGACTGGGACGCATGGGCGTCCCGATGGCCCGGCGCCTCATCGCCGCCGGGCACGACCTGACCGTCTGGAACCGCACGCCCTCCCGGGCCGCCCCGCTCGCGGAGGCGGGCGCCGCCGTCCGCGGCACGCCCGCCGAGGCGGCGCGGGACCGCGAGCTGGTCGTCACGATGCTCACCGACGCGGCCGCCGTCGACGACGTGCTGTTCGGCCCGGACGGCGCCGCCCCGGCCCTGCCGCCCGGCGCCGTGATCGCCGACATGTCGACGATCGGCCCGGACGCCGTCCACCGCGTCCGGAGCCGGCTCCCGGAGGGGATCGGGTACGTCGACGCGCCGGTCTCCGGCAGCGTCCCGCAGGCGGAGGCGGGCGAGCTCGTGATCCTCGCGGGCGCCGGGCCGGAGGACCTCGCCCGCTGCGCCGGCGTCCTCGCCGCCCTCGGGGACGTGCGGCACGTCGGCCCGCCCGGCTCGGGGGCCGCGCTCAAGCTGGTGGTCAACAGCGCGCTCGTCGGGAACTTCGCCGTACTCGGCGAGGTGCTGGCCCTGGCCGACCGGCTCGGCGTCGACCCGGGCCTCGCCCTGGACGCGCTGGCGCGCACCAGCCCCCAGGCCCGCCGCCTCAAGGAGCACGCCGACGGCGACTCGCCGCGCTTCACGCTCGCGCTGGCGGCCAAGGACCTCGGCCTCGCCCTCGACGGCTCCCCGCCCGCGGGCGTCCTGCCCACCGTCCGCGCCCGGACGGACGCCGCGCTCGCCGCCGGGCTCGGCGGTCACGACCTCGTCGCTCTCACCGACCACATCAGGAGGACTCCGCCCATGCGCGTGACGCTCGCCAACCCCGAGACCGTCCCGGCCCCGCCGAACCCGGCCTACTCCCACACCGCGTACGTGACGCAGGGCCCGATGCTGTACGTGTCGGGGCAGATCGCTCTCGGCGCGGACGGCGAGATCGACAAGCCCGGCGACATGACCCGCCAGTCGGAGGTGATCATGTCGCTGCTGGAGCGGATCCTCGCCGCCCACGGGGCGGGCTTCGGCGACGTGGTCAACATCCGGACGTTCGTCACCGACCTGGACCGGCTGCGGGAGTACGGCGACGTCCGCCGGCGGTACTTCACCGGCCCGCCGCCCACCAGCACGACCGTCGAGGTGTCCCGCCTCTTCCACCCCGACGCCCTGCTGGAGGTGGAGATCGTCGCGGTCGTCCCCTAGGTCCGGGGCCTCCCCGCCGCGCCCCGCGAGATTCCGGGCCCGCCCTCGGACCGCAGCTCCGCGGCCACGTCCCGCAGGTCCGCGAGGAAGGCGGTGACGGCCGGGGACCGGCGCGCGTGCCGCCCCACCGCCGCGTAGACGGCGCGGCGGGGGCGGCCGGACGTCACGGCGCGGAGCACGACGCCGTCCCGCGCCAGGGCGGAGGCGGCCACGGCCGGGACGAGCGTGACGCCGAACCCCTCGGCGACCAGCCCCAGCTTGGAGATCCACTCGGCGACCCGCAGCGGCGTCTGCGGCACGAACCCGGCCGCCTCGCACCGGGCGCGCAGCGCCGCGATCGCCTCCGGGTCGTCGGCGACGATCCACGGCTCGTCGGCCAGTTCCGCGAGCGGGACGCGTTCGCGCGCGGCGAGCCGGTGGCCGGACGGCAGCGCGACGAGCAGCGCGTCGTCCAGCAGGGTCACCAGGTCGTCGGCGGCGATCGAGGGGACCTTGTGGGTGCTGACCAGGGCCATGTCGAGATCCCCCGCCTCCAGCATCGGCAGCAGGCGCTCGGTGGTGCCCTCGCGCAGCAGCGGCCGGACGCCCGGGTGCCGGGCCCGGAACCGGGCGAGCGCGCGGGGGACGAGCACGGCGTTGGCGGTGGGGAACGCGCCGAGCCGCAGGGTCCCGGTGTCGAGCCGGCGCAGCCCGTCGAGGGCGCGGGCCGTGTCGGCGAGCCGGTCGAGGAGGGCGCGCGCGTGCGGGAGGAGGTACTCCCCGGCGGGCGTCGGCCGCACGCCCCGGGCGCCGCGCGCGAACAGCTCCACTCCGCAGACGTCCTCCAGCGCCGCGATCTGCCGCGAGACGGCCGACTGCGTGTAGCCCTCCGCGGCCGCGGCGGCGGTGAAGGAGCCCAGGTCGGCGACGGCGACGAAGGTCCGCAGCAGGACGGGATCGAGGGCTTCGGCACGCACTCCCGGAGCAT
The DNA here is from genome assembly GCF_040492065.1 of Actinomadura sp. NPDC000929. Taxonomy (NCBI): domain Bacteria; kingdom Bacillati; phylum Actinomycetota; class Actinomycetes; order Streptosporangiales; family Thermomonosporaceae; genus Actinomadura; species Actinomadura sp. NPDC000929. The sequence goes on from NZ_JBEUPA010000055.1 coordinate 20,464, forward strand.
ACGGCCCGCTGCTGCCCGCACGGGGCCGCCTCCCCGCGCGCCGCCGCGCGGCCTGGAGGAGAATGACCGCCGTGGAAGATCTCGACGTCGTCGCGTGGATCCAGGTGTCGGACGGCCGGATGCTCGCCGTCCGGTCCCGGGGCCGCGACCTGCTGTACCTGCCCGGAGGGAAACGGGAGCCGGGCGAGGACGACTGGTCGGCCCTGTCCCGGGAGGTCCGCGAAGAGCTGGATCTGGAGCTCGACCGGGCGTCCTTCCGGGAACTGGGCGTGATCCGGGCCCCCGCCCACGACCAGCCCGACTTCGCCCACGTCCGCATGGCCTGCTTCACCGCCGCGTACCGGGGCGCGATGGCGGCGGCCGGCGAGGTGGACGAGTACGTCTACGTGGGGCGCGGCGACCGGCACCTGCTCGCGCCGGCCGCGCAGGCCGCCCTCGACCTCGCCGAGCGGCACGGCCTGCTCCCCTGATCGACCTTCGGACCCGGCCCCCGGCGACTTTGGTCGCCGGGGCCTGGTCCGGTGGCCGCTGCCCGGGCGTGCCCGACCCCGGAAGGCTCGGTGGCGGGCGGCTCGACCAGCGAGGAGCAGACGTGTCACACCAGGGACCGACGGCGCAGCGGAGACCTTCGGCGAAGATCAGCCGCAGGACCGTGCTCGCCGGGACGGCGGCGGCCGCCGTGTCCGGGGCGGCGGTGATCGCCTCTGCCCCGACGACCGGCACCGCGCAGGCCGCGCCGGCCCGGAGGCGGCCGCTGCCGCAGCACGGCGTCAACTACGACACCGAGCGCGAGGTGTGGAAGCCCGCGTACGTGCGGCGCGAGATCCGGGCGATCCGCCGCGACCTGCACTGCAACGCGATCATCCTGCTCGGCTCGAACCTGGGACGCCTCATGCTCGCGGCCCGCTGCGCGGCGGAGGAGGGCATGTTCGTGTGGTTCGAGGCCCGGCAGTTCGACAGGGACGCGCGGGCGACGCTGAAGTTCCTCACCGGCGTCGCCAAGGCGGCCGAGGGGCTCCGCCGCGTCCACGCCGGCGTCGGCATCTCGGTGGGCTGCGAGCTGACGATCTTCATGGAGGGGCTGGTGCCCGGTAAGGACTGGCGGGAGCGGGCCGCCAACCTCGGGACCCCGGCGGGCGAGGGCTACAACGAGCGGCTGAACGCGTTCCTCGGCCGGGCGCTCAGGACCGTCCGGCCGCTGTTCGGCGGCCGCCTCACCTACACCTCCGGCGTCTGGGAGGAGGTCGCCTGGCGCGGCTTCGACGTCGTGGGCGTCGACCTGTACCGGGACGAGACGAACGAGGCGACCTACGTCCAGGACGTCCGGGCCCTGCACCGGTTCGGCAAGCCCGTCGTCATCACCGAGTTCGGATGCTGCACCTACCGGGGCGCGGACAGGCGCGGCGGCGACGGGTTCGACATCGTCGACTGGTCGCAGGACCCGCCCGTCATCCCGCCGGGCTACGTCCGCGACGAGCGGACCCAGGCCCGCTACATCTCAGAGCTCCTGGACGTCTACGAGGCCGAGGGCGTGTACGGCGCGTTCGTCTACGACTTCATCGAGCCCGACGGCCCGTACTCTCCCGATCCCGCCAGGGACCTCGACATGGCCGGGTTCTCCCTGGTCAAGGTGCTCCCGCCCGAGACGGGACTCGGCTACGAGAAGACCGGCCACTTCGAGCCGAAGCTCGCGTTCCGCACCCTCGCCCACCGCTACGCCCCCTAGACGGCGAGGGCGGCGCCGGCGGCGATGCCGAGGGCCAGGGACAGCAGGGCGGCGGCAGCGGCGAGCGCGGTGGCGCCGCGCGCCCGGGGCGGCGGGCGGGACGGCCGCCGGAACAGCGGGACGATCCAGCGCAGGTAGTAGAAGACGCTGGCGACCGTGTTCACGGCGGCGACCGCCGCGAGCCACGCGTGACCGCCGTCCAGCGCCGCGCCGAACATCAGGACCTTCCCGACGAACACGGCGGTCGGCGGCGTCCCGACGAAGCCGAGCAGGCAGACGACGAGGGACAGGCCGAGCAGCGGCGAGGCGCGCAGCAGCCCGGTGTATCCGGCCAGGTCGTCGCGGCCGGCGGCGACCACGACCGCGAAGGCGCCGAGGTTCGTCACCGCGTAGGCGGCCACGAAGTACAGCAGCGCGGGACGGGCCAGATCGGTCCGTCCCGCCATCGCGACCGGGACGAGCAGGTAGCCCGCCTGGCTCACGGTCGAGTACGCCAGCAGGCGCCGGACGTTGTCCTGCCCGAACGCGGCGAGGTTGCCGAGCGTCATCGTCGCCGCCGCGACCACGGCGAGGAGGGCGGCCCAGCCGTCCGGGGAGGTCTCGGCGCCGAAGCGGTAGAGGGCGGCGAACGCGCCGACCTTGGGGACGGTGGTGACGTACGCGGCGACGGCGGGCGGGGCGCCCTCGGTCACGTCCGGCACCCAGTAGTGGCCCGGGACGGCGCCCGCCTTGAACAGGAGCCCGGCGAGGAGCGCGACGAGGCCCGCCGCGACCGCCGCCGGGGGCGCGCCGGCGAGCCCGGTCCGCAGCACCGGGTAGGCGGTGCCGCGCCCGACGCCGGACAGCAGCGTCACGCCGCCGAGCATGAGCACGCCCAGCAGCGCTCCCATCAGGTAGTACTTCAGCGCGGCCTCGGTCCCGGGCGCGTCCTTGCCGAACCCGGCGAGCGCGTAGGCGGGGATGCTCGCCAGCAGGTACGCGGCGACGAGGACGAGCAGGTCGGACGAGGCGCCGAGCATGATCGTCCCGAGTGCGGAGAGCAGGATCAGGACGTGGTGCTCGCTCTCCCTCGGATGGCCGCGGACCCGCCCGGCCGCGAGCAGGACCACGGCGAGCGTCGAGCCGAGCACGGTGATCCGGGTGACGTGCGTGATCGCGTCGACGGAGAAGGAGTCGAACGCCATGAGGCCGGGACGGGCCGCCGCGGCCCCCGCGAAGGCCAGGCCGGCGACGAGCCCGGCCGAGCAGACCACCGGGACCGGCCACTGGCGCGCCCGGGGCAGGAACATCCCCGCCATCAGCCCGGCCACGGCGGCGGCCAGCACGCACAGTTCGGGGGCGAGGTCGGCGGGGTTCTCGTTCATCAGCGGCCCACCAGCGCGACGACGGCGGCCGACAGCGGGTCGATCGTGTCGAGCAGGAAGCGCGGCGCGACGCCGATCACCAGCGACAGCGCCAGCAGCGGGACGAGCGCGGCCAGTTCGGGGCGCCGCACGTCGGTGACGAGCGGGGTCAGCTCGCCGGGCGGGCCGAGCACGGCGCGGTGCAGGACGCGCAGGAACAGCGCCGCCGTGACGAGGATGCCGAGGACGGCCAGGGCGCCGGTGACCGCCGTCGCCGCCGTGCCGCTCCCGATCGTCCCGGCGAAGATCTGGAACTCGGCGACGAACCCGGACAGGCCCGGCAGCCCGAGCGAGGCGAACGCGGCCACCGCGGTCAGCGCGGCGAAGACGGGCGCGCCGCGCGCGATGCCGCCGAACCGCCCGAGGTCGTAGCTGCCCGCCCGGTCGTACAGGACGCCGCACAGCAGGAACAGCGCGCCGGTGACGAGGCCGTGGCTGACCATCTGCGTGACCGCGCCGGTGACGGCGAGCCGCCGCGCGTCGGCGTCGCCGGCGGCGTATCCGGCCGCGCCCAGCGCGAGGACGATGTACCCCATGTGGTTGACCGACGTGTAGGCGACGAGCCGCTTGAGGTCGTCCTGCGCCAGTGCGACCAGCGCCCCGTACAGGACGCCGACCAGCCCGACGATCAGGAAGACCAGGGCGTAGCGCCGCCAGGCGTCCGGCAGCATCGGCATCGCGATCCGGACGAGCCCGTAGACGCCCATCTTCAGCATCACGCCGGCGAGGATCGCCGACCCCGCGGCGGGCGCGTCGGTGTGGGCGGGCGGCAGCCAGGTGTGGAAGGGCACGACGGGCGTCTTGACGCCGAGGCCGATCCCGACGGCGAGGAGCGTCAGCGCCGCCAGGCCGCCGCTCCGCGGCGGGTTCCGGGTCAGTTCGACCATGTCGAACGTGTGCGGGTCGGCGCCCAGGTAGAGGCCGATGAACCCGAGCAGCAGGACGAGCGATCCGAGGAACGTGTAGAGGAAGAACACCAGCGCCGACCGCGTCCGGTCGCCGTGCCCCCACAGCAGGATCACGAAGTACATGCCGACGATCGACAGGTCGAAGAAGACGAAGAACAGCAGCAGGTCGAGGGCCGCGAAAAGGCCCAGGCACACGGTCTCCAGGAAGAGGAACAGGATCGCGAAGGCCCGCACCCGGTGGGTCTGCCGCAGCGAGTACACCGCGCACGCGGCGAACAGCACGGCGGTCAGGGCCAGCAGCGGCAGCGACAGGCCGTCCACGCCGACGTGGTAGCCGGCCCGGACGGACGGGATCCACCGGACGTCGGTCTCGTAGGCGATCCCGCCGCGGGTGCCGTGCGCGGCCCACATCCCGATGACGAGCGCGAGGTCCAGGACGCTGACGCCGATCCACGTCCAGGGGACCGCGCGGCGTGGGACGGCGGGCAGCGCGAGCGCCACCGCCAGCGGGAGGAAGACCACCAGGTTCAGCATCGGCTCACCCGGCCAGCACGGCGACGACGACGAGCACCGCGAGCACCACGGCGGCCTGCGCGTAGTACATGTGGACCTGCCCGGTCTGCGGGCGCCGCGCCAGGGCGCCGAGCCCGCGCGCCGCGCGCCCGACCGCGTTGACGAGGCCGTCCACCCGGAACTCGACGCGGCGCCCGGCCAGCCCGGCGGTCGCCTGGACGCCGCGCGCGACGCCCCGGACCGCGCCGTCGACGACCCGGTCGTCGAATCGTGCGAGGGCCCGGGCCGCGGCGAACGACGGACGGACCACCAGGACCGAGACGGCGTCCTCCAGCCAGAGCCAGTGCAGCGCCCACGCCGGCTCCGGGATCCGCCGGACGGCCACGACCGCGCCCACCGTGAGCACCGCCAGAACACCGGAGAGGGCGAACGACCAGGGTCCGGGGCCGCTCTCGTCCGGCATGCCGAGCAGCCGCCGCCAGGCGTCCGCGACCGGGGGCAGGCCGAGCGCCCCGAGCGAGGCCGCCGCGACGGCGAGCGGGACCAGCGGCGCCCGCTGCGCGAACGGCACCCGGACCGCCCCGCCTCCGGCCACCGGACGGAACGCGGCGAGCAGGGCCTTCGCGGCATACGCCGCCGACAGGACCGACGCCGCGAGCCCCACCGCGAGGAGGGCCGGCGAGCCGCCGGAGCCCGCGAGGATCTCGTCCTTGGTGACCCACAGCGACAGCGGCGGGACGCCGGCCAGCGCGAGCGCGCCCGCTCCGAACGCCGCGCCGACCGTCCGATGCCGCCGTGCCGCGCCCTGCAACGCGTCCAACCGGTGCGTCCCGAGCACGCCCAGCCACACGCCCGCGCAGAGGAACAGGAGGCTCTTCACCGCCGCGTGCGCGACGAGGTGCGCCGTGCTGCCGCTGAGCGCGCCGGCACCGGCTCCGAGCACCATGAAGCCGATCTGCGCGCATGTGGACGCGGCGAGGAGCTGCTTGAGGTCGCGCTGCGCGAGCGCCACGGCGCCCAGGACCAGGGCGGTCACGGCCCCGGCCCAGGTCACCAGCGTGGCGGCCCAGCCGGTCGCGGCCAGCAGCGGATGCACGCGTATCAGCAGGTAGGCGCCTGCGGCGACCATCGTGGCCGAGTGCAGGAGCGCCGACACCGGGCTCGGGCCGTCCATGGCGCGCGACAGCCAGAAGGAGAACGGGAGTTGCGCCGACTTCCCGAGCGCCGACACCACCAGTCCGGCCGCGAGGAGGTCCCGCCAGGGGGCGCCGGACGCGGCGAGGTCGTCGAGCCGGAGGGAGTGGGCCCCGGCGATCGCGAACCCGGCCGCCGCGTAGAGGCCCATGTCGGCGGCCCGGGTCGTCAGGAACGCGACGCCCGCCGACCGCACCCGTCGCTCGTCCCACCACTCGTACCCGATGAGCGCGTACGACATCGCGCCCATGACCTCCCAGCCCATCAGCAGCAGGACCAGGTCGGTCGCCGTCACCGTGACGGCCATCGCCGCGGCGAACAGCAGCATCAGGCCGAAGAAGCGGACGCCGCGTCCCTCCCCCGCCGCGAAGACGAGGACCGCCGCCAGGACGGCCGCGAGCGTCACGAGCAGGACGGCGGACAGCCCGTCCACCGCGAGCCCGCCCGGCCAGCCGGGCAGGAACGTCATCCGCGCGCTCCCCGCGAGCGGACGGCCCCGCGCGATCCGCTCATCCCCTGAGGTCCCCCGCGTCGTCGGTCACGTCCACGTCGCGGGCCCGGAACAGGGCGGTGACGACGGCGAACCCCATCGCCATCTCCAGCGCCATCACCGTGATCGCGACGAGGACCAGCACCTGCCCGTCCGCCGCGCCGGGCGACACCCAGAACCAGAACGCCGCCGCGGCGACCACGATCCCGTTGATCATGAGTTCGAGGCCCATCATCAGCATCACGATCGACTGCTGCGACAGCGCCCCGAAGAGCCCCACGCAGAACAGCGCGGAGGCGAGCAGCAGGAACGCCTCTAGCGTCATCGCGCCCCCTCCCCGCCGTCGCGGCCCCCGTCGTAGCGGCCCCGGTGCGCGGCCAGCACCACCGTCGCGATCATGGTGGCCAGGATGGCGGCGCCGATCACCATCATGACCAGCATCTTCGGACCCATGATCACCTCGCCGAGCGCCACCGTGGGGTCGCGCGGCGGGCGCCCCGCGCGCTCGGGCCACGGGACGGCGAACACCCCGGCGGCCAGCGCGGCGAAGGCGGCGCCGGAGATGGCGAACGCGCCCCGCCGGTTGTGCAGCATCGTCATCGGCATCAACCCGGCCGGGTTCATCATGTACATGACCATGAAGACGGCCATCACCAGCATCTCCATGATCATCATGAGGACGATCAGGACGCCGAGGTAGTGCAGGTCGATCAGCAGCAGCTCGCCGCCGACGCACAGGAACGAGGCCAGGAGCGCGAACGTCGCCCGCGCCATCGAGTCGACGGCGAACACGGCGACGCCCGCGCCGACGGCGGCGACGGCCAGCACCCAGAACGCGACGGCCTCCACGGTCCCCCCTCACACCACGACGATCGCGACGACGAGCATCTGCAGGACCGAGGCCGGGATCAGGACCGCCCACGCCGCGGTCATGGCGCGGTCCATGCGCAGCACCGGGATGCGCCGCCGCGTCCAGACCAGCAGCGCCAGGACGGCGCACGCCTTCACCAGCGACCACAGCCACGCCGGCAGCAGCGGCCCCGAGCCGCCGCCGAGAAACAGCGGGACGGCGACGGCCGAGGCCGCCGCCAGCAGCCCGTAGCGTCCCGCCAGGAAGACGAGCCGGTCGGGACCGGACAGTTCGGCCAGGACGCCCCCGGCCACGTCGGCGCCGAGGGGATGGTCGAACGGCCCCCAGAACGCCATCGCCGCCGCCGAGACCAGGTAGACGGCGAACGCGACCGGCATCCAGACCGCGAACCACAGCCCCTCCTGCGCGTGGCCGATGGCGCGCAGGTCGAGCGAGTGCGCGGCGAGCGCGGCGGTGATGAGCGCGAACATGTGCGGCAGCTCGTAGGCGAGCCCCTGCGCGAGGAACCGGTACCCGCCCACCAGCCCGAACGCCGAGTTGACGCCCCAGCCCGCGAGCCACACCGACCCCCACGCGACGACCTCCATCGCGTTGAACCAGACGACGCCGATCCGCGTCCCGGCCGCGACGCGGTCGCCGAACGGCACCACCAGCGCCGCCAGGGCCGCCGCCACCGGCAGCGACACCGCGCCGATCCTGGTGAGCAGCACGTCCGCCCTGGCCGTGACGCGCCGCTGCACCGTCAGCAGGCGCGCGGCCTCGCGGAACGGCTCGGCCGGCCGTCCGGCGAGCGCGCCGCCGAACGACGCCGCCGCGACCGCGAGGACGCCGAGGACCAGCACCTCAACCATCGGCGACCGCCCCGAGATCGGGATCCAGGCTCGCGACGGCCAACCGGGCCGCGGCCAGTTCCGCTCCCCTCAGCAGCACCGGCAGGACGGCCGCCGCCTCGTCCCAGGTCTCGCGCGGCTGGACGGGTCGTCCTTCCAGGGCGGCGCCGACGTCGCGGAGCCAGCCGTCCAGCCGCTCCTTCACGAAGCCCCGCGTCATCCACGCCAGCGCGCGCGACCGTCCGACCTGGCGGGCGAACGGTGCGAACCGCCGCGCCAGCACGTCGTCGGCGGCCCCGGTCAGGGCGTCGTCCCGCAGCACGGCGGCGCGCTCCCCGGCCGCCTCCCATCCCGCCACGTGCAGCAGCCGGGACAGGCTGTCGAGACGGGACGCGGCCTGGCGTTCCCGCGTCCAGAACGTCCCGCCGCCGCTGTCGACGGCGGTGACCTCGGCTTCCTGGACGACGTCGCCCTGCAGGGTCAGATCGACGCGCAGCCCTGCCGGCCAGTACGACAGCACAGGCCCTAGCGGCACGTGCAGGACGTCCAGCTTCAGGCCGTCCCTGTCGTCGGCCCGGCCGGCCATGTCCGCGTCCAGGTCGAGGCCGGGACGCCGGCCTCCGGCGACGCCTTCCAGATCGGTCGCAGAGACGCGCACGCGCGGCTCGGGCATGTCCCGCCAGACCACGTCGATGGCCTCGGCCAGCGCGGGTCCGGGGTTCCCGCACACCACGAGCATCCCGGTCTCCGCGGGCGACAGGGCGGGGCGCCACCGGCGTCCGCGCAGCGCGCGCTCGACCGCGAGCCGGTCGCGCGTCCCGTCCGCGGCCGAGACGACGAACGGGCGCCGCGCGGCGAGCCGTCCGAGCCCCAGGGACCGTCTCAGGCCCACCGGAACGCCCCCTCCCGCCACGCGTAGAGGACCCCGACCAGCAGCAGCGCCAGGAAGAGGAACATCTCGACGACCGCCTTGGCGCCGATCGACGCGACGACGAGCGCCCACGGGAACATGAAGACCATCTCCATGTCGAAGGCCAGGAAGACCATCGACACCGTGTACCAGCGCACGTGGTACCGCGACACCGCGTGCTCGGCCGGGCGCGCCCCCGACAGGAACGGCCCGCTCTCGAACCCGCGGGGCGCCGCCGCGAACGAGACGGCGTAGACCCCGGCGACCAGGGCGGCCACCAGCCCGAGAACCGAGAGGACGGCGGCGGACGACGACATTGCCCCTCCGGGGTACGGGTGACGTGCTAGTCGCCCTCTACCTGATCAGCTCCCCGCCGAAACATCGCCCGGCGCAGCCCGCGCGGACTCAGGCATGGCGCACGCGGTCGGCCTCGGCGGCGGCGAGGATCATCTCGTCCACGACCCAGCGCGCCTCCGGGGACAGGTCGACCAGGGCGCGCAGCACCTCGGGCCGGATGATGCCCTGCTCGACGTCCCGGCGCAGCGCCTTCAGCGTGAGGTCCTCGCCGATGGGCTCGGACTCCCCGGCGAACCCGAAGTAGCCGATCGGCACGCCGAAGAACGTGGCGAGCGCCGTCAGGGTCTTCAACTGCGGGTTCTCCTGCCGCCCGGTGCGCAGCTTCCACACGGTGGTGGACGAGATGTCCTCACCGGTGGCGTGCGCGATGGCCGCGGCCGTCTCCACGTTGTTGCGCGGCGGCTCCGCGTCCGCCGGCCAGAGGTTCTGGATCAGCCACTCGACCTTCTCGGCGAGCGACGCTCCCGGCGGCACCTCGTCCACATGACGCTGCATTCGGCTCCCACTCCCCCCATCGCCAACGATTTAAGTTGACCACACCCTCATCCGTCAGCCAAGGACATGCCCCACGAGAGGGACGGTCGTGGCGCGCCGCTACCCGAGGGGGCAGGCGGCGCCTCCCTCCCAGGTCGCGGCGGCGCCTCCTGCCCGGCGAAGTTTACAAAGAGCCCTTGCAAAGACCCTTTGCAACATCTAACGTCGCGGGCATGAAGGAACAGCCGGCCCCGGAGACGATCACCGACCCGCAGCGGGTGCGGCTGCTCGCGCACCCGCTGCGGAGGAGGATCGCCGAGATCATGCGGCGCGGGCCCGTCTCGTCCACGACCCTCGCCCGCGAGCTGGGCGAGAGCACCGGCGCGACGAGCTACCACCTGCGGCAGCTCGCCAGGCACGGATTCGTGGAGGAGGTCCCCGAGCTGGCGCGCGGGCGGGAGCGCTGGTGGCGGGCGGTGCCCGGCGACCGGCGGCTGCCGCCCTACAGCGAGCAGTCGCCGGGGATGCGCGAGGCGGTGGAGGAGCTGACCCGCCGGGAGTTCGCGAACGAGATGGAGATGCTGGACCGCTACCTGCGGGAACGCGACGGGATGGGCCCGTGGGCGGACGCCCTGCTCTTCTCGTTCTCCACCCTCACGCTGACGCCGGAGCAGGTGCGCCCCTTCTTCGAGGAGTACATCGCGCTCCTCTACCGCTACAAGCGCGCGGACGACGATCCGCCACCGGACGCGCGCACCCTCCACGCCAGGTTCCTGGCGTTCCCGGAGGTCTGAGAGGTCCGGGCCGCCGAGTTGCCGCTCGCCGGCCCGGACGGGCGGAAGCCCGCATCACCACGCCGACCGGCGTGTTTCCACGCAACGCGAACCCCCGAACGAAAGGAGAGCACCTCATGCTGCTCTCACGCAAACGGCGCCTGCTGAAATGGGCGGTCCTGGCCTTCTGGGTCGCGGTCACGGCGGTGGCCGTGCCGCTGGCGAGCCGGCTGCCGGACGTCGTGCAGGCCGACTCGACCGCCGAACTCCCGCGCGGCGCCCAGTCCACGAGGGTCGACGAGCTGGCGGACCGGTTCGCGGACGGCGACATCGCACCGGGCATCCTCGTCTACGTCCGGCCGTCGGGCGTCACCGGCGCGGACCGCGCGAAGGCCTACGCCGACCGCCGCGCCCTCGCCCCGGTCGCGGCCGCCCCGATCGCGGCGCCCCTCCCGTCCCGCGACGGCAGGGCACTGATGCTGACCGTCCCGCTGCGGGGCGAAGGCGCCCTCGCCGACAAGGCCGGAAAGCTTCGCGACCAGGCGGCTCGGGGCACCCCGCCCGGACTCGAGGTCAGGCTGACAGGCCCCGCCGGATCCGCGCTGGACGTGGGCGACGCGTTCAAGAAGGTCGACAAACCCGTCCTGATCGCCACGGTCGTCCTGGTCGCCCTGGCCCTGCTGCTCACCTACCGCAGCCCGATCCTGTGGCTGCTGCCGATCGTGAACGCGGCGATCGCACTCCAGACGACGGGCGCCGTGGTCTACCTCCTCGGCGAGCACGCCGGCCTCTACGTCGCGGATGGGACGGCCACCATCCTGAACGCGCTGGTGTTCGGCATCTCGACCGACTACGCGCTGCTCCTGCTCGCCCGCTACCGGGAGGAGCTGCGCCGCCATCCCGACCGCCACGACGCGATGTCCGCCGCGCTGCGCCGCTCCGCCGCCCCGATCGCCGCGTCCGCCGCGACGGTCTCGCTCGGCCTGCTGTGCCTGCTCGCCGCGCGCATGGGGTTCAACTACGCGCTCGGGCCCATCGGCGCCATCGGCGTGCTCGGCGGCCTGGTCGTCGTCATGTCGCTGCTGCCCGCCCTTCTTGTGATCCTCGGCCGCTGGGTGTTCTGGCCCCGCATCCCCCGCCACGGCGACGCCCCGCCCGCACGCGGCCTGTGGGACCGCATCGGCGCCGGCGTCGCCGCACGCCCCCGGCTGGTCTGGGTGGGCGGGCTGGCGGTGCTCGCCGCCCTCGCGGCGGGCTGCCTCGGCATCAGCACGGGCCTCGACCGCGCCCACTTCCTCACCACGACGCCCGGTTCGGCGGTCGGGGAACGGCTGCTGGCGCAGCACTACCCCGGCGGCCAGGGACGCCCGCTCCAGGTCGTCACCGACGAACCGGACACCGTGGCCGCCGCCCTCCGCGCCTCCCCCGGGGTCGCCCGCGTCGGGACGCCGGAGCGCTCGACGGACGGACGCCTGACCAAGTTCGACCTCGTCCTCACCGACCCGCCGGACGGCGAGGCGGCGAAGGGCACGGTCCGCGCGTTGCGGGACGCGATCCCGGAGGCGGACTTCGGGGCGAGCACCGCGCGGCTGATCGACCTCGCCGACGCGCAGTCCCACGACCGGCGGGTGGTGATCCCGCTGGTGCTGGGGGTCGTCCTGCTCATCCTGATGGCGCTGCTCCGCGCAATCGTCGCCCCCCTCCTGGTGGTCGCCACGGTCGTCGCGTCCTACTTCGCCGCACTGGGCGCCGCCTGGCTTCTGTTCCGGTACGGGTTCGGCTTCCCCGCCCTGGACATCCAGGTCGCTCTCATGGGGTTCCTGTTCATGGTGGCGCTCGGCGTGGATACAATCTGTTCCTCGTCTCCCGGATCCGGGAGGAGGCCGCCCGCTCGGGGCACCGCGCGGGCGTCCTGCGCGGCCTCGGCGTCACCGGCGGCGTCATCTCCAGCGCCGGACTCGTCCTGGCGGCCACGTTCGGCGTCCTCGGCGTCATGCCGATCACGATGATGGTGCAGATCGGCGTCCTGGTGTCCCTCGGGGTGCTGCTGGACACCTTCTTCGTCCGCTCCGTCATCGTCCCCGCCCTGGCCCTCGACGCGGGACACCGCTTCTGGTGGCCCGCACGCACGCCGGAACCCCCGTCCCCCGCCGGCCCGCCGGCCGAGCTGATCGACGCGAAATTGGCGTGAATTGCGCGCGGGCTCTCGGTGACCGATCGCGCCCGAGGGCCCGCACCTTCTTCGAACATAGGGAAGCCTAACCAAACGTTCCAGTTCTCAACAGCTCACGGAATCCATTATCAAGAGCATTATTCATTCCAACGATCGCGACAAACGCGACTTTCATGCACCCGCGAATCACCTCACCGAAGAGAACCCACACGCTCCTTCCGCCACACCCTGACAACGGCACATGATGGCAGGTAACGCCCAAGGTCAGGAGAGGATTCCCGCATGAATACCCCTTCCGGGGAGACGTGATCGTGATTGTTTTCCCGTCCCCCCACAGCCTCACGGACGCGACCTCTCCGACACATTCGGGCAACTAGGGCGACGATCGGACAGACGGGTGAACTCGGTCACCTTCCTTCCGCACTTACGAGAATTTTCATTTCCAACTCTTCGGCAACGCGCATTCGACTAACATGTTCTTCGAACGCCCCGGGGCCCGGAATGGCTCCCGCTGGGCGGGCGTTCTTTCGAGGACGCGGAGGGGCGGTCGGGGGGGCCGCCCCTCTCGCATGCCCGTCACGGGTCGAGCACCGCGACGAACGCGACGGCGTCCCCGCCGGGCCCCGGCACCGGGTACGCGCGCACCGGAAGTGCGCGGGCGGGTCAACCGGTCGAGACGCCCAGGGCGTGACGGAGTTGGCTGGACAGCCAGGCGGTGTAGGCCTGGGGGCTCCAGCCTCGTGTCGTGACCAGGGCTCGGTAGTGGGACGGGTCGTTGAACAGCCACACGACGTCCACGGCGCGCTCGTGGTCGAGGTCGTGCGACGCGGGGCCCAGCGACTCGATGCGGTCGACCACCATGGCGGCGCCGAGGCGGCGGTTGCGCTGCATCGTCTCCCACAGCTCGGCCGGTTCGGGCCCCTCGTCGGCCGCCCGGCGGGCCACCTCGAAGATCTCCGCGGCGCGCTCGCCGATGAGGCGGCAGACCTCGGCGTAGGCGTTCACGACCGCCTCCGGCGTCGTCCCCTCCAGCACCGGCCGGAACCACGGGCGCTCGGCGACCGGCACCGGCTCGTCGTCGCCCGCGAGGGCCTGGTCCACCACCTCGCGGAGCAGCGCGGCCTTGGAGCCGAAGGCGGCGAAGGCCGTCGGCCGCGCCACCTCGGCGTCCTTGGCGATGTCGGCGAGGGAGGCGGCGGCGTAGCCGCGCTCGACGAAGAGGCGGTTCGCCGCAGCGACGATCGCCTGCCGGGTCTGCCGGGCCCGCTGGTCGCGCAGCGGCGAGTCGTACCGGCGCCTCCCGCGGCCGGACGAGCTGTCATTGACGCCCATGCCGAGGCATACTACCGTCCTATTCAATAGACGTTGTCTCTCCAACTGGAGGCGGCCGTGTTACCCGTCAACCGTCCCTACGTCCTGGGAAGCGCCGAGGGCCAGGCGCTGTGGTTCCTCGGCAACCTCGTCACCGTCAAGGCCGCGGGCGCGCAGACCCGGGGCGGGGTCACCGTCGCGGAGTTCCTCAACCCGGCCGGATTCGCCCCGCCGCTGCACCGCCACCTGGAAGAGGACGAGATGTTCTACGTCCTGTCGGGCACGGCCCGCTTCCTGTGCGACGGCGAGGAGCTCGTCGCCCGTCCTGGGGACTTCGTGCTCCTGCCGGTCGGCCTGCCCCACACGTTCGTGGTCGGCTCCGATGAACCGCTGCGCTGCCTTCAGATCACCACGCCGTGCGGCTTCGAGGAGTTCGCCGCGGAAGCCGGCACCCCGGCCCGCGAACTCCGGCTCCCCGACCCGGAACCGTTCGACCCCGCGGTGCTCGGGCACGCGGCGGCACGCCACCACGTCGAGATCCTCGGCCCTCCCCCGAACGCCGTCGGCGCGTCTCGTCCGGAGTGACGGCCGAGGACTGGAGGAAGGCCGCGGCGGACGCCGAGGCGAACGCGCGGGTCCGCGGCGTGGACGCACGCGTTCGCGGCTGGGGGCGACCTCAGGCGTGCGGGACGAGATCGGAGTCCGCCGGCTCCGGCCTGCCGGGAGAGCGGCTGTCGCGCCGGTAGCGTCCGGGCGGGAGGCCGAACTCGCGTTTGAACGCGTTGGCGAATGCGTACTCCGAGCCGTATCCGACCTGTTCCGCCACGACGTTCAGAGGGGCGTCGGAGTCGCGCAGCAGCCGCGTCGCGATCGTCAACCGCCACCAGGTCAGGTAGGCCAGCGGCGGCCGCCCCACGAGCGCCGTGAAACGACGGGAGAAGGCGGCCCGCGACAGTCCCGCGTGCGCGCCCAGGCCGGCGACGGTCCAGGGACGCGCGGGATCGCCGTGGAGCGCCTCCAGGGCGGTACTGATCGCGGGGTCGGCGAGCGCCGCCGCCCACCCGGTGGCCCCGCCGCCCTCCGGTTGATCGGCGAACCATGCCCGGAGGATGTAGAGCAGCAGCGTGTCCAGCAGAGCGGGCACGAGGGCGCCGGTGCCCGGCTGAGGGTCCTCGAGTTCCGCGCCCAGCAGCTCGACCGCGGCGCGCAGCCGGGGGTGGCGTCCCAGCCGAGCGGGCAGATGCAGCACCGGAGGCAGATCGTCGAGCAGCGGGTGGACGCGGGCGGCGGCGAGCTCGTAGGCCCCGCAGAGCGTCACCGCGGCCGGGGAGCCCGAGCCCGCCCGTCCGATCGGCGCGGCGGCGTGCCTGCGCTCGAACCTGACGTCGCCCTGCGGATCGCAGGCGTGCTCGGCCAAGGGCGTGGACGGAGCGTCGGCCAGGCCGTGCCGGCTCTCATGAGGAAGGAACACCACGTCACCGGCGGCCAGCGGGAACGGGTCGCCACCTTCCGGGATGAACCAGCAGGAACCCCGCAAGACGATCTGGAACCCGGCCGCTCCCGGCACTGTCCGGAACCGCTGCCCCCACGGCGCCGACCATTCGACCAGCGCCGACCGCGGCTCACCGGTGCGCATCACGGCTATCACGTCGCTCAGCACATCCATCCCCGGATTCTAGCGATGGTGCTCATCGGGGAGACGCTTGCTTAAGAATCCGAGATGAACACGCATTGGTCGTCCACGGCACCGGATCTACGGTCGATATCACTCAAGATCAGCAAGGACGCGCACGAGAGATGCGCGGTCCCCTTCCACCGAGGACGACTCATGACACCAGGACTCCGATCGGATCGGCCCGCTCCGAGCCGTAGCGCGACGATGATGGCGGCGCGCGTCCACGCCTTCGGCGGGCCCGACGTGATCCGCCATGAGCGGGTCCCCCGTCCGTCCCCGGGGCCGGGCGAGGTGCTGGTGCGCGTCGCGGCCGCCGGGTTCAACCCCTCGGACGTGGGCTTCCGGGCCGGCATGATGCGCGACATCGTCCCGCTGGACCTGCCGTTCACTCTCGGCTCCGAGGCCGCCGGGACGGTCGTCCAGGTCGGCGACGGCGTCGAACGCTTCGCGGTCGGCGACCACGTCGTCGGCCGCCTCGACGAGGGCGGCGCGGCGGCCGAGTACCTCACCGCTTCCGCCGCCCGGCTCGCCAGCGCGCCTTCCGGGCTCCCGCTCGCCCATGCCGCGGCGATCCCGGTCGCGGGGCTGACCGCCTGGCAGGGGCTGTTCGACCACGCCCGCGTCGGACCGGGCACGCGGATCCTCGTCAACGGCGCGGGGGGCGGCGTGGGCATGTTCGCCGTCCAGCTGGCCCGGCGCGCCGGCGCCCGCGTCATCGCCACCGCCGGTCCGCGCAGCTCCGACCGGGTCCGCGGCTACGGCGCCGAGCAGATCATCGACTACACGCGGGTCCCTCCGCACGAGGCGCTGGACCGTCCGGTGGATCTGGTGTTCAACCTCGTCCCGACAGCGCCCGAGGCCGCGCGGGCGCTGTGCCGCGCCGTCCGCCCCGGCGGCTCCCTCGTCTCGATCACCGGCCCGGTGCAGCCCCCGCCCGGATCGGACGTGACGGCCGCGCACTTCGTCGCCCGCAACGACCCCGCTCAACTCGCCGAACTCATCGCCCTCGTCGACGACGGCGCGGTGCGGGTGGACGTCGCGGCGGCCCGTCCGCTCGCGGAACTCCCGGCCGTGCACCGGGACGCCGAGGCCGGCCGCGCGAACGGCAGGACCATCCTCGTCCCCTGAAAGCCATCGGGCGGCGCCGCCCGCCTGCCCTCCGGGACCGCAGCGATCAGGCGCGCGGTGCGTACATGATGATCAGGACGCCGAGGACGCAGACGGCCGCCCCGGCGACGTCCCAGCGGTCGGGGCGGAACCCGTCCACGGCCATGCCCCAGGCCAGGGACCCGGCGACGAACACGCCCCCGTAGGCGGCCAGGACGCGGCCGAAGTGGGCGTCGGGCTGGAAGGTCGCGACGAAGCCGTACAGGCCGAGGGCGACCAGGCCCGCGCCGATCCACCAGCCGCCCCGGTGCTCGCGGACGCCCTGCCAGATCATCCAGGCGCCGCCGATCTCCGCGACCGCGGCGAGGGCGAACAGGGCGAGGGAGCGCGCGATCGTCATACCGGAACGGTACTCACGCACGGAACCGCTCCCCCGCGGCCCCGGCAGGCGATCGGTGTCTCCACCATCCCGGCTCCCCGTCCCGGCCGCCCTGCGGCGGCCCATGACCTGACGGTCAGCCTGTGCCCCACTCCCGGATGCAACCCGGGGGGTTGCCGCGCCCGTCCCCGCCGCCGGTCACGCGGCGGCGGGGCCGGAGATACCTCAGACGGTCGCGCCGTCGCTGATGTGCAGGACCGCGTCGGCCGTGTCGAGGACCGCCTGGTCCAGAGGGAAATAGCCCTGCTCGGGGACGGTGTCGGTGCGCCGGCGGGCGGGCGGGATCGCGGCGGCCGGCGTCAGGCCCCACGTGGCGATGCGGCTCTGCATGCCGCCCTCGTAGGTGTCCGGCTCCGGTTCCCCGAGCTTGATCGTTTCACTGCGGCCCAGGCTCCCGGCGATGAAGGCGTACCGCTCGTCCAGCAGGGACGCGATGACGGAGCCGGTGCCGAACCAGGTGAGGTCGATGTCCCCCATGCTCATATGGCACGGGTTTCGCTGCAGGTGGGTGTTGTGCGCGAAGACGAAGGTCGGGCCGCGCCGGTCCTCGGCGTTCCGGACGGCCAGGAGGTTCTGGGCCATGAGCGCGTCGCGGGCGGCCGCCAGGCGCGAGATGCGCGCGTCCCGCTCCAGGCGCTGGGTCGCCCGCTTGTGGTACCGCAGCAGGCCGATGGCGGCGGTCAGGTGGATCTCCGCTCTGGACCACTCGGCGCGCGACGTCGCCGCGATCAGTTTCGGGGCGCGCTCGTAGAGCGCGAGGAGCATGTCGTCGGCGATCGTCCGCAGCCTGCCCGCCTCGGGCGTCGCACCGATCGACTGGGCCGGATCCATGACCGCCTCCGGGCGGCTCCACCGCCGGTCGTCGCCGGAGAGGGCCGCGATGTCGAGGTCGAGTCCCATGTAGTCGCGGGCGTGTTCGAGGTAGGCGCGCGGGCTGGGGGCGCTGAGGGTCTCCATCGGAGCGTCGAAGCCGTGGAAGGCCAGCCGCTCGTGCGGGGGACGGCCCTCGTTGTACTCCCGCATCCAGGCGACCAGCCGCCGGTTGGCGTCGATCTCCCCCCAGCCGTGCGAGAAGCCTTCGCTCATCACGGCGTCGAGGCTCCCCTTCCCCTCCTGGACGAAGTCGTCGACGGCGAGGGCGGCGACCCGGTCGGTCTCCATGGCGATCGACCGGAAGCCGTGGCCCGCCAGCCGGGCGAACAGTTCGTTGCGGAGCCGCCCGAAGGACGGCTCCCGGTGCGTCGGCTCGCCGAACGCCAGAAGGTCACAGGAGGCGGGCACGAAGTCGCGAATGTCCTGACTCATGTGGTGAAAGCGTATCCTTGAAAAGACGGTTGATACTTTCCCGCCTGTGACCGTCGTTCTTCCGTCCCAAGCCTCAAAGCGGTGATCACCCTGCGACCGTCCGACCTCGCGCGCGGGCACGGCCTCTCGGCGCAGGCCGTGCGCAACTACGAGCGCGACGGGTTCCTCCCGCCCGCCGACCGCACGCCCAGCGGCTACCGGATCTACACCGAGGTGCACGCGGCCGCCCTGCGCGCGTTCCTCGCCCTCGTCCCGGCGTTCGGGCACGCCGCCGGCGGCCGGATCATGAACGCGGTCAACGACGGTGACGTCGACGACGCCCTGCTGGTCATCGACCGCGGCCACGAGCAGGTGCTCCGCGACCGCGAGACCCTCACGGCGGTGAAGAGCGCGGTGGACCATCTGATGGCGGAGCCGGGCGCCGAGCGCCCGGGCGCCCCCGGGCCGCTGACGATCGGCGAACTCGCCCACCGGCTCGACGTCACCCCCGCGACGCTGCGC
Organism: Actinomadura sp. NPDC000929; assembly: GCF_040492065.1. Taxonomy (NCBI): domain Bacteria; kingdom Bacillati; phylum Actinomycetota; class Actinomycetes; order Streptosporangiales; family Thermomonosporaceae; genus Actinomadura; species Actinomadura sp. NPDC000929. The sequence continues at coordinate 39,424 of NZ_JBEUPA010000055.1, forward strand.
AACTGGGAGGGCATCGGCATCCTCGTCCCCGCCCGCGATCCGGCGACCGGGTACCGCGTCTTCCGCGCGAGCGACGTCCGCGACGCCGAACTCGCCCATCTCCTCAGGCGCGGCGGCTACCCGCTGGAGCACATCGCCACGGTGGTCCGGCAGGTCCGGACGGCGGGCGGCACCGGGCCCCTGGCGGAGGCGCTGGACGACTGGCGGCGCAGGCTCACCGCACGGGGCCTCGCCATGCTCGCCGCGTCCGGTGAACTGAGCCGCTATCTGGACGTTCTCGACCGCGCCGGGTGGCGAACGGATCCAGGAGAAGCAGGCACTGCAGCAGGAGGGGGCCGAGGGCGAGGCTGAACAGGCAGTCGGTGAGCCAGTGCTTGTCGACCACCGTGAGGGCCACCGCCGTGACCGTCCCGGTCACCACCGCGATGTCGCGGCGGCGGCGCGGAGGCAGGGCCCCGGACGTCGCGGGGAACGCGACGACCACCAGTTCGAGGATGACCCAGACGAGCACGAACCCGTTGAGGGTGTGGCCGGACGGGTAGGCGTCGCCGCGGACGAACAGCACGTCGGTCTCGCTGATCGGGAACGTCCGGGGGATCGCCGCCTTCAGCAGCACCTGCAGCAGCGAGAGGACGCCCACGATCAGCACGCTCGCCAGCGGGTACCGGACCGACCGCACCCGTACCGCGGCGATGATCGCGAGCGGGACGATGACCCTCGCCAGGTAGCCCCGCTGGCCGAGCGCCGCGAAGACGTCCACCGCCGTCAGCCGCCAGCCCTGGACGTGCGCGTCGCTCCAGTCGTGCACGACGTGGTCGAGGTGGCGGAGCGGACCGTCCAGCAGGACGTCCACCGTGACGAGCACCATGACCGCCACGAGCACCGCGTACCAGCTCTTGGTCCCCCACCTCACGGCCGGAACATTCCCCGGCCCGCACCGGAAGCACCTCATCGGCGCATCAGAATGCGCGCCGTGCGAAGGAGACGCAGAGAAATGCTCGTCACGAGCCTGTGAGAAAGAGGTGGCGCACACGTACGCGCCCAGAGACTTGCCAGGTACCCCCGAGCGGATTCGAACCGCCGTTACCGCCTTGAGAGGGCGGCGTCCTAGGCCACTAGACGACGGGGGCAGGACCATGACCTTCGCGGTCTCCCGCGCGGCCTCGCCTAGCTTACCGGACCCGACCCCCCACCTCGAACCGGTTTCCCCCCGAACCTCCCAGCACCCCCACGCTCACGACGACGCCCGTCTACAGACTGCACAACCTCGATCACGATCGCAGCCGGAGGAGCGGGGACGCTCCTGCCCCCACTTGGCCGCCCAAGCTTCAACGCCCGGCTTCGCGGGCCAGGAAGGCGCTCCGGACAACCGGCTCGAATCCGCCATTGCAGAAATCGTCGGCTTGAGCCCCATACGAACTGAACGGCTCGTCGAAGCACAGAGAAGGAAAGCGCCGGTCGCCACAAACCGCCAACACGAGGGAATCGCACGAAGGCGACAGAAAAACGCCGGTTGGACGTCGCAGAAAAAACCCTCTAGGCGTACGCCCCAACCAAGTGAGGGCGAAGCCCGAACACCGGGGGTTCCAGGGGGTCGCCCCCCTGGGAAGACACTGCGGGCCCCGGCGAAGTTGAGGCCTGAAGGGCCCAACGAGCAGGGAAGCCCGCCACGTACCCCCGAGCGGATTCGAACCGCCGTTACCGCCTTGAGAGGGCGGCGTCCTAGGCCACTAGACGACGGGGGCGTGTGTCCGCCTGAGCGGACGCAGCTGGGGTACCAGGACTCGAACCTAGACTAAGTGAACCAGAATCACTCGTGCTGCCGATTACACCATACCCCAGTGAGGTACGGGCTCCCGAACCGTTTCCGGCTGGTTGCTCGCGCCTCGAAGAGAATACAGGACAGTGGGAGCAGGGCCAAAACGATTGGCCGACCGGAGGGTCATCGGGTGAAGTCGGGCGGTCCGATGTGCTCGTGACCCCAGGCGACGAGGGGGCGGAGGCGCCGCCAGGACGCGCCGACCCGGGAGACGACCTCGTCGGCGTCGGACATCCACGGGTCGGCGGGCCAGCCCTCGCGGGCGTAGAGGGAGCGGTGCCGCAGGAGGTCCAGCCGGGGGTGGTCGGGGTCGGTCCCGCGCGGGCGGGTCTTGAGGCGGTCGCCGGCGATCTCCATGCCGGCGGCGCGGAGGTCGTCCACGATGGCCCGCAGCTCGGCGCCGTGGGTGTCGGAGGCGACGGCCTCGCGGTAGCGGCGGAGCTGGTCGGGGGTCGGGGCGTACATGCCGCCCGCGACCATGAGCCCGTCCGCGTCGACCTGGATGTAGAAGCCCTCGCTGGTGTGGCCGCCCTGGTGCGTCTTGTACGGCGTCTTGTCCTTGCTGAACCGGACGTCGCGGTAGGGGCGGAAGAGCTTGACCGCGCCGAACTCGCCTTCGAGTTCGGCGCACAGCTCGGCCAAGGGCTCACGCACGTGGCGCTCGTAGACGTCCTTGTGGGACGTCCAGTAGGGCTTGCTGTTGTCGGCCTGCAAACCCTCGTAGAAGGCGAACGCCTCGTCGCTGAAGCCGCTGAACACCTGGGCCCCCTCAGTCGCGGGCGATGACCCGGTTGGTGAGGCTGCCGATGTTCTCGACGGTGACGGTGACCTCGTCCCCGACCTCCAGGGGGCCGACGCCGGCGGGGGTGCCGGTCAGGATGACGTCGCCGGGCAGCAGCGTCATGACCTGGCTGACGTACTCGACCAGGGTGGGGACGTCGTGCAGCAGCAGGGACGTGCGGGCCTCCTGCCGGACCTCCCCGTTGACGGTGGTGGAGATCGACAGGTCGGCGGGATCGACCTCGGTCTCGATCCACGGCCCGATCGGGCAGAACGTGTCGAAGCCCTTGGCCCGCGTCCACTGCCCGTCCTTGGCCTGCAGGTCGCGGGCGGTGACGTCGTTGGCGCAGGTGTAGCCGAGGATGACCTCGGCGGCGCGGGCCGCCGGGACCTCGCGGCACATCCGGCCGATGACGACGGCGAGCTCGCCCTCGTGGTCGACGCGCTCGGACAGCTTCTGCGGGTAGGCGATCGCCTCCTCGGGGCCGATCACGGCGGTGGACGGCTTGGAGAACAGCACCGGCTCGGCGGGCGGCTCGTCCCCGCCCATCTCGCGGACGTGGTCGGCGTAGTTCTTCCCGATCGCGATGATCTTGCTGGGCAGGATCGGGGCGAGCAGCCGGACGTCGGCGAGCGGGAGGCGCTGCCCGGTGAAGGTCAGCTCCCCGAAGGGGTGGGCCGCGATGACGGCGACGGTGTTCTCCTCCACCACACCGAAGGACATGCCGTCGTCGGTGGAGAATCTGGCGATACGCATGGTCAAGAGCCTAGTACGCCGGTCAGAAGCCGCAGGCCCTGCCGTTCAGCACGCAGGACTTCGGGGTGGACGCCGTCCCGGCCGCGCCGAACTGGATGTCCCAGGTCGAGCCGGGCTGGATCGGGGGGACGCCGTCCAGGTTCCTGATCTCGACGGTGGAGCCGCCGTGCACGAGCCGGGCGCCCCAGATGTTCTTCACGTCGGCGCGGGGGGCCTTGAACGTCAGCTTCCACGCCTTCAGGGGCTTCTTGGTGTGGTTCGTGATGACCATCTTGCCCTCGAAGTACCCGCTGTCCTGCTGGACGAGCTGGTACGTGATGCCCTTGCCCTGCACGAGCGGCCCGATCGGGGCGGTGGTCACCGGGGGCGGCGTGACGGGCTGCCCGCCGGGCTGCTGCCCCCCAGGCTGCTGCCCCCCGGGCGGCTGGTTCGTGGGGGCCCCGGACTGCGGGGGCGTGGCGGGCGCGCCGCCGCCGGGCGTGGGC
>NZ_JBEUPA010000056.1:0-43141 GCF_040492065.1 Actinomadura sp. NPDC000929
TAACACCTCCCCCGCAACCCCGCCCGGTGGGTGGGCGCGGCGCCCCAGCCGCCTCGCGGGGGGGGCCTCCCCTAACCGTCCACCCACCCCGCCACCGTCGCCGCTCACGACCGCTCGTGCGCGGTCGGGTCCTCGCCGCGGTCGAGCGACTTCCACAGTGCGGACGGATCGTCATCCGCCGCCTTGCGCGGCGCGCTGCGCTCGTAGCGGGCCGACATGCCGGGCCACCGCGCCCCCCGCACGGCGGTGAGTATCCCACCCACCGCAAGGACGACCCCACCGGTGACCGAGACCAGCCACCAAAGATTCACATCCAGCACGGGATGCGCCCCGAGCCTCAGCAGAGCGCTCTTGTCCCCCGCGGCCGCCAGCACGCTGGACCGCTGCACACTCACGGTGGACGCGTACGCGATCCCAACACCGAACAAGGCGATGAGGACCCCGACACCCGCGCGAACCCGCCCCCGGGTCGCCAGAAGCGCGGCGAGCCCGGCCAGCCCGGCCCACCCGAGCGCCCCGGCCGCGCCCCCGAGGTCGCCACCGGTCAGATGCTGGGTGAACGGCGTGATGGCGTCCTGCGCCCGAACGGTGGCCCAGGTGCGCCCGGCGGCGAGCAGCGCGAGCCCGGCCCCCGCAGCGCACACCACCGCCGTCAACCCACGTTCACGCCCAGGCGTCATGAGCCGCGCCGCTCAACGACCACCAAAGTGATCAATGCGACCAAACCAGACGTTCCCACGGACATGCCCCCGAGTTTATGGCAGCCACCCGAACCCCCGCCCCCACCCCACCCACACCGACCGCGAGCCCAAGGTCCGCAAGCCCCAAAGGCCGACCCGCAGCACACCAGCGCACCAAGCGCACCCGACGGGACAAGCGGAGGGATGCGCGGAGCATCCAGAGCCGGATCTGAGCTACCCAAAGCCCGTGAGCGAAGCAAGCCGCCAGGCAAGCCAGCCAGCACCACCCACCGAACGTGAAGCCTACGGCGGCAGCCCAGGGCCGCCAGGCCCAAAGGGCGCCCCCGCCGCGAGCCGAGGGAGCGGCGGGCCCCGAGAGGCGGTTCGAGCCCGCAAGAACCGCTCGCGAAGCAAGCCACAAGACGAGCCGAGCCAGCCAGCACCCATCGGACGTGAGCCCCAGGGCCGCCAGGCCCGAAGGGCGACCCGCAGCACAACGGGCGCGCCGACCTCAGCCACCACCGCAACCACGTAACAACCTCAATGGCTGCGATCGCGTCCGAAGGCAGGTTCGAGCGAAGCGAGAACCTGATCGCGCAGCGAGCCGCTAGGCGAGTCGGAGCGATGCCAGCGATCGCCGCAGTGTCCGACGATGGAGGGCCCTCCGGGCCCGAAGGAGGAGGACGCTGCAGTAAGCACAGTGGCGATCGCGTCCGAAGGCAGGTTCGAGCTTGCGAGAACCTGATCGCGCAGCGAGCCGCTAGGCGAGACGGAGCGATGCCAGCGATCGCCCGCGTTTATCGACGATGGAGGGCCGCCAGGCCCGAAGAAGGAGAAAAACGCAATTAAACAGAGCCCGCCTCCCCCTGGCGGTGGGGGGCGGGCTCTGCCACGTACGGCTGGCGGGCGTTACAGGGGGACGACCTGGTCGGCCTGCGGGCCACGGTTGCCCTGCGTCACCTCGAACTGGACGCGCTGGTTCTCGTCCAGGCTGCGGTAGCCGGAACTCTGGATGGCCGAGTAGTGCACGAAGACGTCCGGCCCGCCGCCGTCCACGGCGATGAAGCCGAAGCCCTTCTCGGCGTTGAACCACTTCACGGTGCCCTGCTGGGGCATGTCTTTCTCCTTGCGGCAAAACCTGGGCCCACACCTCGCGGGCCCCCGCGGTCGCTGCGGAACGCTCTCGCCTCCCGGTACGGTCCCGGAAAAGCCAAAACGCCCGCTGCCATCAGTTCGCGGGCGTCTAGAACGATCGAGAACCACGACTGCAACCGACCGCCCCACCGTATCACCGGTTCCGCGTAAAGCGGAGGAGCCGCAAGACTTGCGTTTCTCCTCTCGGCGAACCGTGCCGTTACCTGCCCGTTAAAGACTCCAACCGGTCTCCGTCAGGGTCTTGACAGCGTCCGTGGCGCCGGTGAGGCGCACGTTCGCGACGTCCCGGCGGCCCAGTGCCCACAGGAGGAGTTCGCCTACCGGGCCGTGCACGCGCACGGCTCCGCGAGCGCCGCCGGACACGCGCGCGGCGCGGCCGTCGGGGCGGACGAAGGTTACCTCGACCTGAACTTTTCTTAGGACAAAGCGGGCAATTTTTATCCTTCGCCAGAGTAGTTCCTCTAGTTCCGGCGAGAGGGCACGGGGCTCCCAGTCGGGACGCGCACGCCGGATGTCCTCATGGTGAACAAAGAACTCGACGGCGTTCGCGTTTCTGTCGACTCCGGGAAGGGCGTAGGGGGAGAACTTCGGCGGGCCCTGCGCGAACCGTTCCACCAGCCGTTCGAACGGAACGGCGCGGGCGGTACGCCGCCGTACACGCTCGGTGTAGAAGGCAAGCGGGGGCAGCAGGATCCCGGGGGCCGCGTCGGGGCGCCCTTCCCGGACGACCAGATGGGCGGCCAGGTCGCGGGCGTCCCAGCCCGCGCACCTGGTGGCCGCCTCCGGGCCCGCCTCCTCCAGCGCCGCGGCCAGCAGCAGCCGTTCGCGGCGGACCGGACCCGGGTCCGCCGGGCCGGGGCCGTCCTGCTTCGGGGCGGACGGCACGGGGCCGTCGTCGGGCGTGCTCATCGACCGATGGTAGGCCGCGGCGGGGTGGCCGGGAATAAGCGCCCCGGCCGGATGGTAGGGAATATCCAGCCCCACAAACCCCCCGCCGCAGTCGCAACGGGACATTTCCTGGGGTCCGCCGTGATCGAGGAGTCGCCGTGCCACCTGCGTCCAGACGCGTCAGCCCGCCTGTCCTGAGAGAGGGCATGGGCGTCCTGTGGGTGGCGGTGAAGGCGGAGCCGCGGGTGTTCGCCCTCTCGGTGCTGGCGAGCGCCCTGTACGCGGCGATGACCGTGGGGACCGCTCAGGTGCTCGGCTGGGCGACCGGCCATGTCGTGCTGCCGGCGTTCGAGGCCGGGCACACGACCGCGGGGGCACTGGCGGGGGCCGCGGCCCTGATCCTGGCGGTGGCGCTGCTGAAGGCGCTCGGCGTCGCGGGGCGCCGGTTCTACGCGGGCCTCATGCAGTACCGGCTCCAGGCGTCCTACCGCCGCGCGGTGACCCGGCAGTACCTGCGGCTCCCGCTGGCATGGCACCACCGGCACCCGACCGGGCAGCTGCTGTCGAACGCCAACGCCGACGTCGAGGCGGTGTGGGCGCCGATCGCGCCGCTGCCGATGGCGGTCGGCGTCGTGTTCATGCTGCTGATCGCCGCGGTGTCGATCCTGGTCACCGACGTGGTCGTGGCCGGGGTCGGGTTCCTGGTGTTCCCCGCCGTGGCCCTCATCAACGTGGTGTACCAGCGGCGGCTGTCCCCGGTGGCGACCCGCGCGCAGCAGCTGCGCGCGGAGGTCAGCGAGGTCGCGCACGAGAGCTTCGAGGGCGGCCTGGTGGTCAAGACCCTCGGCCGGGAGGCGGCGGAGACCGAGCGGTTCGCCGAGCGGGCGCGGGAGCTGCGGGACGCCAACATCGCCGTCGGCCGCATCCGCGGGCTGTTCGACCCGGTGCTGGAGGCGCTGCCGAACCTCGGGGTGCTGGCCGTCCTGCTGATCGGGTCGGTGCGGCTGGACTCGGGCGCGATGTCGCCGGGCGACCTGGTGAACGTGGCCTACCTGTTCACGCTGCTGTCGTGGCCGATCCGGGCGCTGGGCTGGGTGCTGGGCGAGGTCCCGCGCAGCGTCGTCGGATGGAAGCGGGTCCGCGGCGTTCTGGACGCGACGGGTTCGCTGCCGTTCGGGGACGGCTCGCTGGACGGTTCCGGCGCGGCGACCGAGCTCCAGGTCCGGGAGGTCAGGTTCGCCTACGAGGCGGCCGGTGAGGGCGCGCGCCGCCGCGTCCTCCACGACGTGTCGTTCGCGGCCGCGCCGGGCAGGACGATCGCGGTCGTCGGGCCGACGGGATCGGGCAAGTCCACGCTCACGTCGCTGCTCGTCCGGCTGGTCGACCCGGAGGACGGGTCGGTCCTGCTGGACGGCGTCGACCTGCGCGACGTGGAGCGCGGCGGGGTCGCGGCGACGGCGGCCCTGGTCCCCCAGCAGACGTTCCTGTTCGACGACACCGTCCGCGGCAACGTGACGCTCGGCCTGGACGTCCCGGACGAGCGGGTCTGGGAGGCGCTGCGGCTCGCCCAGGCCGAGGGGTTCGTGGCGGCGCTCGCCGACGGGCTCGACACGAGGGTGGGCGAGCGCGGGGCGACGCTGTCGGGCGGCCAGCGCCAGCGGCTCGCGCTCGCGCGGGCGCTGGTGCGGCGGCCCCGGCTGCTGGTCCTCGACGACGCGACGTCCAGCGTGGACCCGCAGGTCGAGGCGCGCATCCTGCAGAGCCTGCGGGAGTCGCAGGCGGAGGAGTCCGGCGGCGCGACCGTCGTGGTCGTCGCCTACCGCAAGGCCACGATCGCGCTCGCGGACGAGGTCGTCTACATGGAGCACGGCCGCGTCATCGCGCGCGGCACCCACGCCGAGCTGCTGGACGGCTCGGAGGGCTACCGCAACCTCGTCAACGCCTACGAGCGGGCCGAGGCGGAGCAGGAAGCGGTCGAGGGCGGCGAGGAGGCCATGGCATGACGACGGTGACCGACACGGCGGCCTCGAAGCCGAAGAGCGCGGCGGGTCTGAGCGACACCGCGGCGGAGGGCGCGATCAGCACGCTGCGGCGCGGGCTGCGGCTGAGCCCGGAGTTCCGGGCCGGGCTGGCCGGAACGCTGGCGCTCGCGCTGGTGTCGACGGCCGGGCGGGTGGTGGTGCCCGTCGCCGTCCAGCAGACGATCGACAAGGGACTCGGCCGCCCGGACGGCCCCGACCTGGCGTTCATCCGGACGGCGGTGCTGCTGTGCGCGGCGGCCGTCCTGGTGACGGCCGTGTGCGCGTACCTGATGAACGTGCGGCTCTACAGGACGTCCGAGGGCGGCCTGGCGACGCTGCGGGTCCGGGCGTTCCGGCACGTCCACGACCTGTCGATGCTCACCCAGAGCGGCGAGCGGCGGGGCTCGCTGGTGTCGCGGGTGACGGGCGACGTCGACCAGATCAGCCAGTTCATGCAGTCCGGCGGGCTGATGTTCATCGTCTCGATCGGGCAGCTGGTCGTGGCGAGCGTGCTGATGGTCGTCTACTCGTGGCCGCTGGCGCTGCTGGTGTGGGCGGCGTTCGTGCCGCTGGCGTTCGCGCTGCGCCGCTTCCAGCGGATCCTGTCGAGGGCGTACATGCGGGTCCGTGAGCGGATGGGCGACCTGCTGGCGGCGGTCAGCGAGTCGGTGGTGGGCGCCCCGGTGATCCGCGCCTACGCCTCGGAGGAGCGGACCGGCCGGCGGGTGGACGAGACCGTGGAGTCCTACCGTTCGGCGCAGACGCGGGCGCAGGCGATGGTCGCGCTGACGTTCCCGGTCAGCGAGCTGGTGGCGGCGCTCGCCACCGCCGCCGTCGTCATCGCCGGGACGCTGCTCGGCGTCGCCGGGGAGCTGTCGGCCGGGCGGCTCGTGGCGTTCCTGTTCCTGGTGACGCTGTTCGTCAGCCCGATGCAGACGGCCACCGAGGTCCTGAACGAGGCGCAGAACGCGATCGCGGGCTGGCGGCGGGTGCTCGGCGTGCTGGACACCGTCCCGGACGTCGCCGACCCGGGCGAGGCCGGCGAGTCGCTGCCGCGCGGTCCCATCGAGGTGCGGTTCGAGTCGGTGGGGTTCGCCTACCCGGGCGGCCCGCCCGTCCTGCACGAGGTGAGCACCGCCATCGCGCCGCGCAGCCGCGTCGCGGTCGTCGGGCAGACCGGGTCGGGCAAGACGACGTTCGCCAAGCTCCTCACGCGGCTCATGGACCCGGTGTCGGGCCGTGTCCTCGTGGACGGGGTGCCGCTGGACCGCGTCCGGTTCTCGTCGCTGCGGGAGCGGATCGTCATGGTGCCGCAGGACGGGTTCCTGTTCGACGCCACGCTCGCCGACAACATCCGGTACGGGCGTCCGGACGCCTCCGACGAGGACCTCGTCCTCGCGCTGACCGAGCTGGGCCTCGCCGACTGGCTGGACGGCCTCCCCGAGGGCCTCGCCACGCCCGTGGGGCAGCGGGGGGAGTCGCTGTCGGCGGGCGAGCGCCAGCTCGTCGCGCTGGCCCGCGCCTACATCGCCGATCCGGACCTGCTCGTCCTGGACGAGGCGACCTCGGCCGTGGACCCGGCCACCGAGGTGCGGATCCAGCGGGCGCTGGACGGCGTGACGCGGGGCCGCACGGCGATCGCGATCGCGCACCGGCTCTCCACGGCCGAGGCGGCGGACGAGGTGATCGTCTTCGAGGCGGGGCGGATCGTGCAGCGCGGCCCGCACGCCGAGCTCGTCGCCGTGCCGGGGGTGTACGCCGATCTGCACGCCTCCTGGGTCGCCCAGCGGAGCCTGTGACGGGTTCCACAGGGCCGCTCCCTGGGTAAACGCACGCTAAAGCACTTGCCCGATATCTGGTCCAGTGCGCATTCTGCTGGGGTGAGCAACGACGTCATGTTGGAATCGGCGAGCACGCTGCACGGTCAGCTGCAGCGTGGACTCGGGAGGGCCGCGCGCCGCGCGGCCGACAAGCCCGGCGCGGGCGAGTACGTGTACGCCTGCGTCCGGAGCGATCCGCGCTGGGATCGGCAGTGCGAGTCCCGGCGGCTGTACTACGCCCGGTTGATGGTGGATCTGGAGCTGCCGGTGGGGCCGGTGGCGGAGCATCTCTTCGCCCCGTCCGACCACACCGACCCCGACGAGTGGCGGGTGGACCTGGCGCTGGGCGTGCTGGCCGACCTGGTGCGGCTGAGCCGGCGGGAGGCCGCCGGGCCGCTGCGCCGGTACGCCGAGGAGGGCGCGCAGTGGTTCGACGCGGTGGCCGAGCTCATCGATCTTGGGGATCCCTCGCTGGCGGTGGGGCTGGACTCCCTGGTCGCCGCGCGGTGCGACGACGCCGACCTGGCGCTGCTGGTCCCGGGCCGCCACAACCCGGTGATCGAGGCGTGGGCGGCGAGGCAGCCGCGGGTGGCAGACGCGCTGGCGCGGCAGCGGGAGGCGGGACGGGCGGCGCGCCGCGCGATGGTCCCCGCCCCCGGGAAGGACGCGCAGAGCGAGGCCGAGTTGCTGGACCTGGCGCGGCGGCGCGGCGAGGGCTCCATAGCGGCGATATTCGAGCTGGGCCGCCGCCGGACGCTCGCCCTGCTGGACCTCGCGGAGGAACTGCTGCCCCAGCGGCCGAGCAGGTTCGGCGGCGCGGTGTGCCGGGCGTTGCGGGAGTACGGGCCGGAGACCCTTCCGCGGGCGCGGATGTGGGCGGCGCAGCGCGGCGGCTGCGCGGACATGGGGCTGCGCATCCTCGCCCGCTACGGCACCCGCCAGGACATCCCCCTGCTGATGGACGAGCTGAACGCCGCGGTCGCCCGGCGCGACTGGGCCGACGCCGCGAGCCCGATCGAAGGACTGGGACGGCTGCGCGCGGGCGAGGCCGTCCCGCTGTTGAAGACCGCTTGGACCGAATCCACCTATGCCTATCTGAGACCCCGCATCTTGACCGCGCTCACGAGAACCGCCCCGCACACCGCCGAGTCCTACGCCGTCGAAGGGCTGTGGGACTGCGAGGAGGGCGTCCGGGCCGAGGCCGCCCGGACCGCGCCGCTGACCGGGGAGACGTCGCTGCGGCTCCAGCGGCTCCACCACGACGGCGCCGAGGAACCCGGCGTCCGCGCCGCCGCAGGCGCCCGCATGATGCCCTGACACCCTGGTGCTGTGAGCCCGGATGAACCCCTCCGGGGCGGGGCGCGTATTCCTTCCTCGAATCGCGCGTCTCACCCCGGAGAGGAACAGCGATGGGTTCCCGACACCATCTCGGCTTGTTGAAGACGCTGCCGCTCTGCGCGGCCCTGCTGGCGATGCCGGTGGCGGCCGGCTGCTCCGCCGGGTCGGACGCCTCCGGCGGCAAGGCCGCCGAGCCGGCGAGCCTGGCCGAGCTGGCGCAGCGGACGGACTGCTCCCTGACCGGGAAGCGCAAGGTCAAGGATCTGGAGCAGGGGAACTGCAAGACCGCGCGAGGGCGCTACGTGCTGCTCAGCTTCACCTCCGACAACGGCATGAAGGCCTGGCTGGAGGAGGCCAAGCCCTGGGGCGGGACGTATCTGGTCGGGGCGCGCTGGGTGGCGGTCAGCCAGCAGCAGACCTTGGAGTCGCTGCGCGGGGACCTCGGCGGCAGGATCGTCCAGGGCGACGGGCACGGTCCCGAGCACGGCTCAGGGCACGGCTGAGCGCGGGTCAGGCGCGGCCGGCCGCGCTCCCCTCGCTGGTGCCCTCCTCGCCCCGCACGAGCAGGACGCTCCACCGCTCCAGGGCGGGGCCCAGGCGGGCCAGGACGCGCCGTCCCGCCAGCCCGCGCCGGACGATGCCCGGGTGCCACAGCGGATGCCGCGGGCCGTCGACGACGACGCGGACGGCCGCGACCGGCAGCGGCCCGGCGCGCTCGGCGACGAGCGCCGACTCCATGTCCGCCAGCCGCGCGCCCTGCGCCGCCAGCAGCGCGCGCTCGGTGCCCCGGACGACGCGGTCGGTCGTGACCAGCGGGCCGACCTGCGCGCTCAGCCCGTCCTGGATGAGCTCCTCGGCGAGCAGGCGCGGCGCGGCGCACGGCACCGCCTTCCCGCCCGCGCCGGCGCCGCGGATCTCGTCGGCGACGAGGACGTCGCCCGGCCGCAGCCGCTCGTCGAGCGCCCCGCCGAACCCGGCGACGACGACGGCGGCGCAGGCGGCCGGGAGCCGGTCGGCCCGCCGCGCCCGGTAGCCGACGACCACGACCGGGGTCCGGGTGAGCCCGCGCCGGACCGCGCGCGCCTCCATGCCGAGCGCGGCGCACACCACGGGGCCGAGCATCGGCGCGTCCACGGCGTCGTCCCAGCCCTCTCCTCCGGCGGCGCCCGCCCCTTCGGTGAAGTTCACCCGTCCAGCGAAACACGAGGTCATCCCGAGATCCAGCGCGCTCACCGCGCAGTGCGAGATCCGCTCACCGCGCAGTGCGAGATCCACTCACCGCCAGGTGCCGGATCCGCGCCGCGGAGATCCGCCTCACGGAGGGCGCGCACCGCGGCCCCGCCCGCCTAGACTCCCCGGCATGACCTCGACCTCCTTTCCCCTTCGGCGGAAGCTGGCCGTTCTCCCGTTCGTCCTGCTGCCCCTCGGCGCCGCGGCCGCGTGCGGCGGCGAGAACAGCAAGACCTCCTGCGGCGTCAACTCCTGCACGGTGACCTTCGACCGCGGCGTCGAGGCGAGCGCGTCCATCCTCGGCGTGAAGGCCGAGCTGGTGAGGGTGCAGGGCGAGATGGTCACCCTGAAGATCGGCGGGCAGACGGTGACGGTGCCGGTCGGCGACGGGCAGCAGGCCGAGGGCTTCGACGTCTCGGTGCAGTCCGTCACCCAGGACCAGGTGGTGGTGAAGATCTCCAACAACGGCTGATCCGGTCTAGGATTCGCTCATGCGTTCGATCAGCACGGCGGAGCGGCGGGCCCGGCTCGCGCTCCGCCACCGGCTCACCGTCCCGGCCAGGACCGACGACGTCCTCGACATCGTCCGGTCCCTGGTGGTGCTGCACGCCACCGACCCGGCCACCGTCCACCTGTCGGTGGCGGCCCGCAGCGTCCACGCCGTCCCGGCGGCGGTGGAGAAGGCCCTGTACGACGACCGCACGCTGCTGCGGATGCTCGCGATGCGCCGGACGATGTTCGTCGCGCCGACCGACCTGGTCCCGGTGCTGCAGGCGTCCACGGCGAACGGGCTGGCGGCCAGGCAGCGCGCGAGGTACACGAAGATGATCGAGCGCGGCAGCGACGTCGCCGACGCGCCGGCCCTGTTCGCCAGGGCCGAGGAGGCCGCCCACGAGGCGCTGCTCGCGCGCGGCCAGGCGACGGGCACCCAGATCAGCGCCGACGTGCCGCTGCTGCGGACCCAGGTGGAGATGGCGCCCGGCAAGTCCTACTCGCGGCTCACGGGCATCACCACCTGGGTCCTGGTCACGCTCGGCTGCGAGGGCCGCATCGTGCGGGGGCGGCCGAACGGGTCGTGGACGAGCAGCCAGTACGTGTGGTCGCCCGTGGAGACGTGGCTGCCCGGCGGCATCGAGCCGCTCCCGGCCGCCGAGGCCCGCGCCGACCTCGTCCGCCGCTGGCTGCGCACGTTCGGGCCCGCGCCGGTGTCCGACCTGAAGTGGTGGACGGGCTGGAGCGCCGGCGACGTCAAGAAGGCCCTCGCGCTCCTGGACGTCACCGAGGTCGACCTCGACGGGGCGGCCGGTCTCGTCCTGTCCGACGACCTGGAGCCCGTGCCCGCGCCGGAGCCGTCGGCGGCGCTGCTGCCCGCGCTCGACCCGACCCCGATGGGCTGGCAGGAGCGCGGCTGGTTCCTCGGCCCCCACGGCCCGCTGCTGTTCGACCGCAGCGGCAACGTCGGGCCGTCGGTCTGGTGGGACGGCCGCATCGTCGGCGGGTGGGCGCAGCGCAGGGACGGTGAGATCGTCTTCCGCCTCCTCGAGGACGTCGGCGCCGACGCGGAGGCCGCCGTCGAGCGGGAGGCGGCGCGGATGGCGGAGTGGTACGGCGACGTCCGCGCGATCCCCCGGTTCCGCACCCCGCTGGAGCGCGAGCTGACGGCCTGAGCCGGGCCCTGCCTCCTGCGGCCTCCTGCGGCCTCCTGCGGCCTCCTGCGGCCTCCGGGCGGGGTCGAAGCCTCAGTAGGGGCCCGCGGTGGTCGCGGCGCGGCGATCGGCCCCGCTGCGCCGGAGGAAGGTCACGACGAACGCGAGGGCGGCGAGACCGCCGAGGCCGAGCGCGGCCAGCAGGCTGAGGCCGAGGTAGCCGTTGGCGGTGTCGTCCGGCGTCACGAGGATCGGCCCGTCGGCGCCGCGGCACGTCAGCCGGGCGTCGCCCGTCACCGGCGCTCTGAACGTGGCGGTGTAGCGGTAGGACGCGTGGTCGGAGGCGCTCCAGGAGTTCTTGCGCGTGAGCTGGACGGGCCCGGACCGCTCCCCCGCCTCGACCCGGCACGCGTACGGGGAGGGGCCGCCCTCACGGACGTAGACGAAGTAGCCGTAGCCCTCCCTGAGCCGGACGGTCACCCCGGACGCCGGGTCGCCCGCGGCCGTCGGGCCTTCGGCGACCTCCGAGTCGTCCCACAGGAACGCCAGCACCGTGGCGAACCCGATCACGGCGGCCAGGACGAGGACGATCGGCAGCGCGTACCACCCGGCGCTGGGGCCGACGCGCCGCCGCTGCGGCGTCCAGCCCTCCCCCGGCGGGCCCGGTGCCGGCCGGCCCGGTCCCATGGGCGGCGGTCCCATCGGTGGGTTGGACCCGGGCCACATGTCTTCTCCCCCTGCGGAACGCCTGTGCCGGACGACCACGATCCCAGAGAACCGTCCACCCCGCCAGACGGCCCCCTGTAAGGGGCCGCTGACGGAAGGGTTGGGGATTGTCTGTAACGTCCCCCTGGACAGAGGAGGTGCATGTGGCGGCACTGCCCGGCCTGACCCCCGGCACGCTCCCGCCCGAGGCCGCCGCGCTGCGGGCCCGGGTGCGCGAGTTCCTGGCCGAGACCCCCTTCACGGCCCGCTGCGACAGCTGGCTCACCGGCGCCGACCCCGCCTTCAGCCGGCTGCTGGGCGAGCGCGGCTGGCTGGGCATGACGCTCCCCGAGCGCTACGGCGGGCACGGGCGCTCACCGCTGGAGCGGTTCGTGGTGGTCGAGGAGCTGCTGGCCGCCGGGGCCCCGGTGGGCGCGCACTGGATCGCCGACCGGCAGACCGGCCCGTCCATCCTGGCCCACGGCACCGAGGAGCAGAAGCGGCGGTTCCTGCCGCCGATCGCGCGCGGCGAGTGCTTCTTCGCGGTCGGGATGAGCGAGCCCGACTCGGGCTCCGACCTGGCGTCGGTCCGGACCCGCGCCGAGCGCGACGGCGGCGGGTGGCGGCTGCACGGCACCAAGGTGTGGACGAGCGGCGCCCACCTCGCGCACGCGATCCTCGTCCTGGCCCGGAGCGCGCCCCGCTCGCAGGACCGGCACGCGGGCCTCAGCCAGTTCATCGTGCCCCTGCCGGACGACCGCGTGACGATCAGGCCGATCCGGGGGCTGTCCGGCGAGCACCACTTCAACGAGGTCGTCCTCGACGGCGTGTTCGTGCCGGACGCGCTGGTCCTCGGCCGCGCCGGGGACGGGTGGCGGCAGGTCACCGCCGAGCTGGCCCACGAGCGCAGCGGCCCCGAGCGGCTGCTCAGCACGTTCATGCTCATCCGGCTCCTGCACGGCCGCGCCGCCGGTCCGGCCGAGCGGCGGACGCTCGGCGCGCTCACCGCGCGCCTGTGGGCGCTGCGGCAGGCGTCGCTGGGGGTGGCGGGGGCCCTCGCCCGGGGCGAGACGCCCGAGCTGCCCGCGGCCCTCGTCAAGGACCTCGGGACGCGGTTCGAGCGCGAGGTCGTCGAGGCGGCGCGCGCGCACGCGGGCGTGGAGCCCGATCCCGGCTCCCCCGACCCGCTGGCCCGCGCGCTGGCGGAGTCGGTCGTCCAGGCGCCCGGGTTCACGCTGCGGGGCGGCACCAACGAGATCCTGCGGGGCATCGTGGCCCGCGGCCTGGGAGTGCGCTGATGGGGCTTCTGGACGAGACCGCGCACGAGATCCTGGCAGGCGGCGACCCGTGGCGGGCGCTTGAGGAGTCCGGCCTGACGCTGGCCGGGGTGCCGGAGGAGGCGGGCGGCAGCGGCGGCGACCTCGCCGACGCCGCGGCCGTCCTGCGCGCGGCCGGATATCACGCCGCGGCCGTGCCCCTGGCCGAGACGCTGCTGGCCGGGCGGCTGCTCGCCGACGCCGGCCTGCGGGCGGCGCCCGGCGCTCTCACCGCCATGACCGGCGAGGTCGAGGCGGTCGAGGGCCGTGACGGTCCCGTCCTGAGCGGGACGTTCCACCGGGTCCCCTGGGCGCGGTCGGCGCGGCTCCTCATCGTCCTCGGCGGTGGTCTCGTCGCCGTCGTCGATCCGGCGCGGGCGCGGATCACCGAGGGCGCGAACGTGGCGGGCGAGCCGCGCGACGACGTCGTCCTGGCCGGCGTCCCGGCGGAGGAGGCGGCGCCGTGCGCGGTGGACGCGGCCGAGCTGCGGCGGCGGGGAGCGCTGGCGCGGGCCGTCCAGCTGACGGGGGCGATGGCGCGGGCGCTGGACCTGTCCGTCCGGTACGCGGGCGAGCGGGAGCAGTTCGGGAGGCCGATCGGGCGGTTCCAGGCCGTCCAGCAGATGCTGGCGGAACTGGCCGGGGAGGCGACGGTCGCGGACGTCGCGGTGCGCGCCGCCGTCCGCGCCCCCGGCGACCCCGTCGCGGTGGCGGCCGCCAAGGCGAACGCGTCGCGGGCCGCGGGCGCGGTCGCCGCCCTCGCCCACCAGGTGCACGGCGCGCTCGGCGCCACCGAGGAGCACCCCCTGCGCCGGGTCACCCTGCGGCTGTGGTCGTGGCGGGACGAGTACGGCGGCGAGACCGCCTGGGCCGACGAACTCGGCGCCGCCCTCGCCGCCGCGCCCGACCCCTGGGCGCTCGTCACCGGCACCTGATCGCCCGGTCGGCGGAACGGGTCGGTAATCTCGCTAGGAGTAGCGGACCGCGTTCGGAGACAGCATGGCGCCCTGGGACCGACTGCCCGTCCCGCCGATCAGGCTGCCCCGGCCGAAGGGCCTGCCGTGGCCGGCGGGGCTGTCCTGGCCGGCGGGCCTGCCGTGGCCGTGGGGCCTCGCCCCCTACACCGTCGAGCGCGACCTGCCGGTGACCATGCCGGACGGCGTCGTCCTCCTCGCCGACCGGTACGTCCCGGCCGGGGTCGAGCGGCCCCCCACCATCCTCGTCCGCACCCCCTACGGGCGCCGCGGCCCCGCCGCCCTCGCCAACGGCCTGCTCTTCGTCCCGTTCGGCTTCCAGCTCGTCGTGCAGAGCGCCCGCGGGACGTCCGGGTCCGGCGGCGAGTTCGACCCTCTCGGCAGCGAGCGCACCGACGGGCTCGCCACCGTCGAGTGGCTGAAGCGGCAGCCCTGGTTCCACGGCTCGTTCGCCGCCTTCGGGCCGAGCTACCTCGGCTACGCGGCCTGGGCGATCGCCGCCGAGGCCGGGCCCGAGCTGAAGGCGATGTCCCTGCAGATCACCGCGTCCACCTTCCGGGACGCCGCCTACGTGGGCGGGTCGTTCGCCCTGGAGTCCACGCTCACCTGGACCGACCTCACGCACCGGCAGCAGCGGCGGCTCGGCATGCTGACCGCGCCGCTGACCTCGCGGCGCCGCGCCCTGCGCGCCGCCCGCTCCGGCCGCCCGCTCGCCGAGCTGGACGTGCTGGCCGGCGGCGAGCCCATGCGCTTCTACCAGGACCTGCTCGCGGGCCACGGGCCCGCCAGCGGCTACTGGGACACCCGCGACTTCAGCGCCACCGTCGGCGAGGTCGCCGCGCCCGCCACCCTCCTCGGCGGCTGGTACGACATCTTCCTGCCCTGGATGATCAAGGATTATCTGGCGCTGCGCGCCGCCGGGCGCGTCCCGTACCTCACGATCGGCCCCTGGTGGCACACCGACGCGCGGCACGGCCTGCCGGCGATCCGCGAGACGCTCGCCTGGTTCCGCGCCCACCTGCAGGGCGACCCGTCCGGGCTGCGGCGCGACCCCGTCCGCGTCTACGTCACCGGCGCCCGCGAGTGGCGGCACTACCGCGACTGGCCCCCGCCGGGCACGCGGCCGACGCGCTGGCACCTGCACGCCGGCGGCGGCCTCGGCGAGGACGGCCCGCGCGACGCCCCGCCCAGCCCCTACCGCTTCGACCCGGCCCGCCCGACGCCCGCGCTCGGCGGCCCCACCCTCCTGGGCAGCTCCCGCCCCGTCGACAACCGCCCTCTGGAGCGGCGGCCGGACGTGCTGGTCTTCACCTCCGCGCCCCTCGACGCCGACCTGGACGTCATCGGCCCGGTCGGCGCCGACCTGTTCGTCCGCTCCGACCGCGAGCACACCGACTTCGTCGTCCGGCTCTGCGACGTCTCCCCGGACGGGACGTCCCGCAACGTCTGCGAGGGCGGCCTGCGCCTGCCCTCCGCCGCGGCCGCGCCCGTCGGGACCGGCGGGGTGCTCCGCCTCGCCGTCGACCTGTGGCCCACCGGCCACCGGTTCCAGCGCGGCCACAGCGTCCGGGTCCACGTCACCAGCGGCGCCCACCCCAAGGTCGCCGTCAACCCCGGCACCGGCGAGCCCCTCGCCACCACCGCGACGAGGATGGTCACCGCCCGGCAGGAGGTCCTGCACGACCCCGACCACCCGTCCGCGATCATTCTCCCCGTCGCCGGACGCTCGCCCGAGGCCGCGGCTCCGGCCCCCGAGGAGGACCCCCCGTGACCGCGTCCAGGAGACGGCTCAGCGCACCCGGGAAATGATCGCCTTCGCCAGTTTCTTCGCGCTTCCGGGGGCATGGTGGAGGTAGAGGGCGGGTTCGGCCAGTTCGAGCTCGATCAGCATCGGGGCGCCGTCCGGGCCGGGGATCATGTCGACGCGGGCGTAGAGGAGATCGTCGCCGTGCGGGACGGCGGCCAGGGCGCGGGCGGCCAGCTCCAGCTCGGCCTCGGTCGCCGTGGACGCGGTGACCTGCCCGCGCGCCGGGTCGTCCCGGACCGAGCCCTGGACGCCCGCCCCGGCGGCGAGGATCTGCGCCTTGCGCCCGGCGTGGCTGTACTCGCCGTCGAGGAAGACCAGCGCCGTCTCGCCGACCGTGTCGACCGCGGACAGGTACGGCTGGACCATCGCCGTCCGGCCCGCCTCGCGCAGCGAGCGCAGGTGGGCGCGGGCCGCGTCCTCCTCGCCGGGGCCCCAGCGTGCGGTGTCGCCCGCGCCGATCGAGACCGCGGGCTTGACGACGAACTCCGGCCACTCGGACGGGATGTCGTCCGGATCCCAGAGGGTCGGGACGACGGGGACGCCCGCCGCGGCGAGATCGCGCAGGTAGCGCTTGTCGGTGTTCCACCGCACGATCGCGGCGGGGTTGAGGACGCGGGGCAGGCTCTCCGCCCAGGCCACGAACTCGTCCCGCCGGGCGGTGTAGTCCCAGGTGGAGCGGATGACGACCAGGTCGTGGCGGGACCAGTCGACGTCGGCGTCCCAGGCGACGGGCTCGGCGCCGACGCCCTCGGCCGCCAGAGCGCCGATCAGGTCCTGGACGTCGTCGCTTCCGTCGGGCAGCAGGGAGCAGGTCGCGAGCGCGATGTTCACACGGGGGTTCATACGGGGGGATTTCCTCTTCAGCGAACGGGACTGCCGGCGGCGCTCAGCGCGGCCTTGACGTCGGAGATCTTCAGCTCCCCGAAGTGGAAGACGCTGGCGGCGAGGACGGCGTCCGCGCCCGCCTCCACGGCCGGGGGGAAGTGCTCGACCGCGCCCGCGCCCCCGCTGGCGATCACCGGGACGGTGACGGCCTCCCGGACGAGGCGCAGCATCTCCAGGTCGAACCCGGCCTTGGTGCCGTCGGCGTCCATCGAGTTCAGCAGGATCTCCCCAACGCCGAGCTCCGCGCCGCGGCGGGCCCACCCGATCGCGTCGATGCCGGTGCCCTTGCGGCCGCCGTGCGTGGTGACCTCGAAGCCGGACGGCGTCCCCTCGGCGCGCCGCGCGTCCACCGACAGCACGACGCACTGCGACCCGAACCGGTGCGCGGCCTCCCGCAGGAACTCCGGCCGCGCGATCGCCGCGGTGTTGATCGAGACCTTGTCGGCGCCCGCGCGCAGCAGCCGGTCGACGTCCTCGACCGTGCGGATGCCGCCGCCGACCGTCAGCGGGATGAACACCTGCTCGGCGGTGCGCCGCACCACGTCGTAGGTCGTGGAGCGGTCGGCGCTGGAGGCGGTGATGTCCAGGAACGTCAGCTCGTCGGCGCCCTCGGCGTCGTAGCGGCGGGCCAGCTCCACGGGGTCGCCCGCGTCCCGCAGGTTCTGGAAGTTGACGCCCTTGACCACGCGCCCGGCGTCGACGTCCAGGCACGGGATCACCCGCACGGCGACGGTCACTTCACGGCCTCCAGGGCCTCTTCCAGCGTGAACGCCCCCGCGTAGAGGGCCTTGCCGACGATCGCGCCCTCGACGCCGTCGGGGACGAGCCCCGCCAGCGCCCGCAGGTCGTCCAGCGACGAGACGCCGCCGGAGGCGACGACGGGCCTGTCCGTCCGGGAGCACACCTCGCGCAGCAGCTCGGTGTTGGGGCCGCGCAGCGTCCCGTCCTTGGTGACGTCGGTGACCACGTACCGGGGGCAGCCGTCGTCCTCCAGCCGCGCGAGGACCTCCCACAGGTCGCCGCCCTCCCGCGTCCAGCCGCGCGCGGCCAGGGTCGTGCCCCGCACGTCCAGCCCCACCGCGATCCGGTCGCCGTGCGAGGCGATGATCTTGCGGCACCAGGCGGGGTCCTCCAGCGCGGCGGTGCCGATGTTGACCCGGGCGCACCCGGTGGTCAGGGCCGCCTCCAGCGACGCGTCGTCGCGGATGCCGCCCGACAGCTCGACCTTCACGTCCAGCTTCCCGGTCACCTCGGCGAGCAGCTCCCGGTTGGAGCCGCGCCCGAACGCCGCGTCGAGGTCCACCAGATGGATCCACTCCGCCCCCGCCCCCTGCCAGGCGAGCGCCGCCTCCAGGGGCGCGCCGTAGGAGGTCTCGGTGCCGGCCTCGCCCTGCACCAGCCGGACGGCCCGGCCGTCGGCGACGTCGACGGCGGGAAGGAGCGTCAGAGTCATGCGGAAACCCTATCGATGCAGATGGAACGAGTGCCTAGGCCAGGGTGGCGAGCCAGTTGCGCAGGAGCTGGGCGCCGGCGTCGCCGGACTTCTCCGGGTGGAACTGGGTGGCGCACAGGGGGCCGTTCTCCACCGCGGCGACGAAGCGGTCGCCGTGCTCGGACCAGGTGACCAGCGGCGCCGGGATGGTGCCGGTCGGGTCGGACTCCAGGTCCCAGCTGCGCGCGGCGTAGGAGTGGACGAAGTAGAAGCGCTCGCCGCGCAGGCCCTCGAAGAGCGCGGAGCCCTCGGGGGCCTCCACGGTGTTCCAGCCCATGTGGGGGACGACCGGGGCGTTCAGGCGGTCGACCGTGCCCGGCCACTCGTCGCAGCCCTGGGTGGTGACGCCGTGCTCGATGCCCTTGGAGAACAGGATCTGCATGCCGACGCAGATGCCGAGGACGGGGCGGCCGCCCGCCAGCCGGCGGCCGATGATCTGGTCGCCCTGCACCGAGCGCAGGCCCGCCATGCAGGCGGCGAACGCGCCGACGCCGGGGACGACCAGGCCGTCGGCGGCGAGCGCGGCGTCCCGGTCGGCGGTCACGGTCACCTCCGCGCCGGCGCGCGCCACGGCGCGCTCGGCCGAGCGCAGGTTCCCCGAGCCGTAGTCGAGGATGACGATCTTCTTCACGACCACATCACTCCCCCGGCGACCGCCATCCCGGCGAGCACCAGCAGGAGCACCGCGGCGATCTTGAGGCCCTGCTTGACGAAGCTGTACACGCCCGCCAGCAGGAACACCGCGACCGCGAAGATCGCCACCGTGCCGTAGGTGAGGTGCAGGCCACCGATCTCCACGGCTACAGGGCCCCCTTGGTGGAGGGGATGCCGTGCACCTTCGGGTCGAACGCCACGGCGTCGCGCAGCGCCCGGGCGAGGGCCTTGAACTGCGCCTCGACGATGTGGTGGGCGTTGCGTCCATAGGGGACGTGGACGTGCAGCGCGACCCGCGCGTTCGACACGAACGATTCGAAGATGTGCCGGGTCATCGTGGTGTCGTACTCGGGGCCGATCATTGGCGCCATGCCGTCCGGCTCCACGTGCACCAGGTAGGGGCGCCCGGAGACGTCCACGGTGACCTGGGCGAGCGCCTCGTCGAGCGGGATGGAGGCGTCGGCGAAGCGGCGGATGCCGGCCTTGTCGCCGAGGGCCTCGCGGAACGCCGCGCCGAGCGCGATCGCGGTGTCCTCGATGGTGTGGTGGCTGTCGATGTGCAGGTCGCCGGTGGTCTTGACGGTCAGGTCGAACGACCCGTGCTTGCCGAGCTGCGCCAGCATGTGGTCGAAGAACCCCACGCCGGTCGCGACGTCGACCTGCCCGGTGCCGTCGAGGTCGATCTCGACGAGGACCTGGGTCTCCCCGGTCCCGCGCTCGACTCGTCCCTTGCGCGTCACAGACTCTCCTCGTTGTTCTCGGTGCCGGCTCCCCGCGCCCGGCGGAGCGCGGTGCGGAAGGCGGCCATCTCCTCCGGGGCGCCGACGCTGACCCGCAGCCACTCGGGCGGGCCCACCTCCCGGATCAGCACGCCGCTCTCCAGCAGGTCCTCCCAGACGCGGCGGCGGTCGGGGAACGTCCCGAACAGGACGAAGTTGGCGTCGGAGTCGGCGACCCGGAGCCCTTCGCCGCGCAGCCACGCCACGAGGTCGTCGCGCTCGCGGCGCAGGGCGTCGACGCCGCCGAGCAGCTCCTCGCCGTGGGCGAGGGCGGTGCGCGCCACGGCCTGGGTGACGGCCGACAGGTGGTAGGGCAGCCGGACGAGCAGCAGCGCGTCGATCACGGCCTGGCCGGCGGCCAGGTAGCCGAGCCGGGCCCCGGCCATCGCGAACGCCTTGGACATCGTCCGGGTGACGATCAGCCGCGGGTGGCCGTCCAGCAGCGTCAGCGCGGACGGGGTGCCCGCGCGGCGGAACTCGGCGTAGGCCTCGTCGACGACGACCATCCCGGGCGCGGCCGCCAGGACGGCCTCGATCGCGTCGAGGGGCAGCGCCGTGCCGGTCGGGTTGTTGGGCGAGGTCAGGAACACGACGTCGGGCCGGTGCTCCTCGACGGCCGCGACGGCGCGCTCGGGTTCGAGGCCGAAGTCCTCGTCGCGGAAGGCGTTCACCCAGCGGGTCCCGGACACCCCCGTGATGATCGGGTGCATCGAGTAGGACGGCTCGAAGCCGAGCGCGGTGCGGCCCGTCCCGCCGAACGCCTGCAGGATCTGCTGGATGATCTCGTTGGAGCCGTTCGCGGCCCACACCCGGGCCGCGGTGAGGCCCGCGCCGGGCGTGTCGGTGTTCAGGAACGCGGCGAGGTCCTCGCGGAGCGCGACCGCGTCCCGGTCGGGGTAGCGGTTCAACGACCCGGCGACGTCCATGACGGCCTCGCCGAGGGCCTTCACGAGCCGCTCGGACGGCGGGTAGGGGTTCTCGTTGGTGTTCAGCGCGTACGGGACGTCCATCTGGGGCGCGCCGTAGGGCTCGCGGCCGCGCAGGTCGTCCCGCAGCGGCAGGTCGTTGAGCGAGGTCACGAAGGGGTCTCCCAGTCGAAGCGGGCCTGGAGCGCGGCGCCGTGGGCGGGCAGGTCCTCCGCCTCGGCGAGCGCGACGACGCGCGCGGTGGCGTCGGCGAGGGCGTCGCGGTCGTACTCGACGACGTGCACGCCGCGCAGGAACGACTGGACCGACAGCCCGGAGGAGTGGCAGGCGCACCCGCCGGTGGGCAGGACGTGGTTCGAGCCCGCCAGGTAGTCGCCGAGCGACACCGGCGCGTACCGGCCCACGAAGACGGCGCCGGCGTTGCGGACGCGCGCGGCGACCGCGGCGGCGTCGGCGGTCTGGATCTCCAGGTGCTCGGCGGCGTAGGCGTCCACGACCTTCAGGCCGTCCTCGACGCCGTCGACCAGGACGATGCCGGACTGCCGCCCGGCCAGCGCCTCGGTGATCCGCTCGACGTGGCGGGTGCGGGCGACCTGCGCCTTCAGCTCGGCCTCGACCTCGTCGGCGAGCCGCACCGAGTCGGTGACCAGGACGGCGGCGGCGAGCGTGTCGTGCTCGGCCTGGCTGATCAGGTCGGCGGCGACCTCCACCGGGTCGGCGGTGTCGTCGGCGAGGATCGCGATCTCCGTCGGGCCGGCCTCGGCGTCGATGCCGATCACGCCCTTGAGCAGCCGCTTGGCCGCGGCGACGTAGACGTTGCCGGGCCCGGTGACCAGGTCGGCGCGGGGGCACTCCTCGGTGCCGTAGGCGAACATCGCGATCGCCTGGGCGCCGCCCGCGGCGTACACCTCGTCGACCCCGAGCAGCGCGCACGCGGCCAGGATCGAGGGGTGCGGCAGCCCGCCGAAGTCCTTCTGCGCGGGCGAGGTGACGGCGAGGGAGCCGACGCCCGCCTCCTGCGCGGGGACGACGTTCATGACCACGCTGGACGGGTAGACGGCGCGGCCGCCCGGCACGTACAGGCCCACGCGCCCGACCGGGACCCACCGCTCGGTGACGGTGCCGCCGGGCACGACCTGCGTGGTCACGTCGGTGCGGCGCTGCGCGCGGTGCACGGCCCGGGCGCGGCGGATGCTCTCCTCCAGCGCGTCCCGGACGGCCGGGTCGAGGCCGGTGAGCGCCCGGTGCACGGCCTCGACCGGGACCCGGACGCGCTCCAGCTCGACCCCGTCGAACCGGCTGGTGTGCTCCCGTACCGCCGCCGAGCCCCGATGGCGCACGTCCTCGCAGATGGGCCGCACCTTGTCCAGGGCGGCCTCGACGTCGAGTTCGGCGCGGGGCAGCACGGTGCGCAGGTCGCCCGGAAGCGAGCCGCGCAGGTCGATACGGGAAATCACCCGTCCAGTCTACGGAGTGCCCTCCGTCCCTCGCGCACCGTCTCACGTCCCGAGACGTCGTGTCGCCGCGGCCCGGCGGGTCAGACCCGGAGGGCGCCGTCCAGGACGGTGACGGCCCGCCCGGCCAGGGTCACCCGGTCGCCGTGCAGGGCCACGCGGACGTGCCCGCCGCGCGGCGACGCCTGGTAGCCGGTCAGGGCGTCGCGGCCGAGGCGCTCGGCCCAGTAGGGCGCGAGGGCGCAGTGGGCGGAGCCCGTCACCGGGTCCTCGGCGTCGCCGGGCAGGACCCGCGGAGCGAAGAAGCGGGACACGAAGTCGTGCTCCCGGCCGGGGCCGGCGGCCGCCGTGACGATCACACCGCGGGCGTCGATCCCGGCGAGCGCCCGGACGTCCGGGGCGAGGCCCCGCACGCAGTCCTCGTCCGGGACCTCGGCGAGCAGGTCGTTCTGGGCGTTGCGGCCGGTGTGCAGCACCTTGGCGCCGAGCGCCTCCGCGAGCCCTTCGGGCGCCTCGACGGGGTCGGCGCGCATCACCGGGAAGTCCATCGCCAGCGCGCCGTCCTCCTCTGGGGTGACGGTGAGGACGCCGCTTTTCAGCGTACGGAACCTGATCGGTTCGCCCGCCGCGGCCGTGCCCGTCTCGTAGAGGGCGTGGGCGGAACCGAGGGTGGCGTGCCCGCAGAGGGCGACCTCCGTCTTCGGGGTGAACCACCTCAGCTCGAAGTCGGCGTCCCCGTCCTGAACCGGCCGGACGAACGCCGTCTCGGAATGCCTCATCTCCGCGGCGACGCGCTGCATCCACCCGGCGTCGGCGGCGCCCGTGAGCAGGCACACTCCGGCGGGGTTGCCGGCGAACGCGCGGCCGGTGAAGGCGTCGACGACGAGCATCCTCATGGCGCCGACGCTACACCCGCTTCACGCCGTGAAAAATCTCCCCTTACCAAGATCATCATTTGCGACGTACCCTGGCGGCACGGGCGTTTCCGGTTGCGCCCAGGAACGCGGGAGAGAAGATGTGACCGAACGGCTCGCCCTGTTCCCCCTGGGCACCGTGCTGTTCCCCGGCCTGGTGCTCCCCCTGCACCTGTTCGAGGACCGCTACCGCCGGCTGGTCGGCGACCTCCTCGAACAGCCCGAGCCGCGCGCGTTCGGCGTCGTCGGCATCGAGCTCGGCCACGAGGTCGGCGAGGGCGCGGCGCACCGCCTCGCCGAGGTCGGCTGCGTCGCCGAGCTGCGCGAGGTGACGCCGCACCCCGACGGGCGGTACGACATCGTCGCCGTCGGCGCCCGGCGGTTCCGGCTGAAGGAGCTGGATCGGTCCAGGCCCTACCTGCGGGGCGAGGTCGAGTTCCTGCCCGAGGAGCCCGGCGCCGATCCGGGTCCCGCCGCGGCGCGCGTCCGGCGGCTGTTCCGGCTCTACCGTCGGCGCCTCGGCGCGGCCGGCGCCGGACCGCCAGAGGAGATCGAGCAGGCGGACGACCCCGTCGCGCTGTCGTACGCGGTCGCGGCGGCGCTCGTCCTGGACGGGCACGAGAAGCAGCGGCTGCTGGAGCACGAGGACGCGACGCTGCGCCTGGCGGCGGAGGCCGAGCTGCTGGCCAGGGAGAACCGCATCCTGGACGTGCTCCCGATGATCCCCGCCGGGCAGTTCCTTGACGGGTCGTTCACGCCGAACTGAGCGGGCGCGGCAGACTTCTCCCATGAGCACTGCCAAGGCCAAGGGCGGCAAGGGCACCCCCGCGACGATCGCCGCGGCGAAGGCCGGCGTCGACTTCACGCTGCACGCCTACGAGGCGGACCCGAACGCCGAGTCCTACGGGGAGGCCGCCGCGGACGCCCTCGGCGTCCCGCACGACCGGCTCTTCAAGACGCTGCTGGCCGAGGTCGACGGGAACCTCACCGTCGGCGTCGTCCCGGTGTCGTCCACCCTCGACCTGAAGGCGCTCGCGGCGGCGGCCGGCGGCAAGAAGGCGCGGATGGCCGACCCCCGCGACGCCGAGCGCGCCACCGGGTACGTCGTCGGCGGGATCAGCCCGCTCGGGCAGCGCAGGCGGCTGCCGACCGTGATCGACGCGTCGGTGTCAGGGCTCGCGACCGTCTACGTCTCGGCCGGCCGGCGCGGACTCCAGATCGAGCTCGTCCCCGCCGACCTCGTCCGCCTCACCGGCGCCCTCGTCGACGCCATCGCCCGCGGGTAGCCGCCGCACGACCAGCTCCAGCAGCCCGTAGGCGGCGACCGCCGGCAGCGCCCAGAACACCAGCACGCCCTTGGCGCGCAGGTCGGCGACGCCGGTGACGGTGGTGCCGTCGCGGCCGTGCCGGACCACGTCCTCGAAGTGCCCGAGCCCGACCAGGTGGCCGGTCTGCCAGGCGAGGACGGCCGCCGCGGCGCCGCCCACGGCCAGCCCGAGCAGCAGCGCGGAGTCGTTGCCGCGCCCGCCCGCCAGGTAGGCGCCGGCGCCGCACACGGCTCCGGCGACGAGCGCGATCAGAGCGAAGCGGACGTCGATACCGATCGGGCCCTGGCCTTCCGGGTCGGCCAGAAGGGCCTCACCC
The DNA here is from genome assembly GCF_040492065.1 of Actinomadura sp. NPDC000929. Classification (NCBI taxonomy): domain Bacteria; kingdom Bacillati; phylum Actinomycetota; class Actinomycetes; order Streptosporangiales; family Thermomonosporaceae; genus Actinomadura; species Actinomadura sp. NPDC000929. The sequence continues at coordinate 24,329 of NZ_JBEUPA010000056.1, forward strand.
TGCACGACCACGTACGTCACCTTCGGGACCACCGCCGCCCACAGCAGGCCGGCGAGCGGCCCCAGCAGCGTGACGACGGCGCTGGTGACCGCCCAGATCGCCAAGAGCCTCCCGGTGGGTCGCCGCACCTCGTACGCTCCTAGTTGCAAGTCGTCCGACAGCGAAAGCCTAGCCTGCCCAGGTCAACCGATCGACTCTCGAAGGGTGTCCGATTCTCGCCCACGACGGCCCCGATTACTGGGATAATGTGCCCGACATGTCCGGATTCAGCCCCGCGTTCGAACGCCTCGGCGCCGCGCTGGCGGCCGTCGTCCTGCAGCAGCAGGAGACGCTCGCCGAGTTCCTGCCGCGCGAGGACTGGAGCGCCGACCTGACCGCCCGCACCTACACCAGCGGCGGCGTCACGGTCCGCGTCTCGCTGCTCGGCAGCTACGCCGCCCGCGAGCGCACCTGGCTGTGGGGCTGGGCCAACCCCCAGTTCGGCGACGCGCACCCCGCCGTCGCCCCCACGCTGGTCATCCGGACCCTCGGCGAACGGCTCGGCATCACCGAGTTCACCACCCCCGAGGTCGACCTGTCCTGGTACGAGGGCCCCGCCGGCCACGGCGGCGAACTGATCGCGATGGCCGCCGGCGGCGTCCTCGGCGGCGCCGGATACATCGGCGCCGGCTACGACGGCGGCTCCGCCTACCTGCACGTCGACGACCCCCAGGCACCGCCCGCCCAGTGGGACCCCGTCCCCCTCCCCCGCCTGCTGGCCAACGCAGCCAGCCTCTTCCCCCACGAGCCGCGCCTCACCCTCGCCGGGTTCCTGTCGCACCACCGCGTCCCCTACCGGCAGAGCGACGTCCTCACCGAAGTCGCCCTCCCCGGCGGCGGCACCGCCCGCGCCCACTTCGACGGCCTCGGCCGCTTCGTCGACTGGAGAGCTGAGCTTATTGCGGTTTCTTAGGGTTTCGGGCCTTGGGGGCCCGAAACCCTAAGAAACCGCGGTGCGATCGCTGCATCGCTTCGACTCGCCTGGCGGCTCGCTGCGCGATCAGTTTCTTGCTTCGCTCGAAACTGCCTTCGGACGCGATCGCGATTCCTCAGGTCCCCGGTGGCTGAGGTGCCGGTTGCGGTTGTCGGGGGTGGTGGTTGCGGTTGCTGCGGGTGGTGGCTGCGGTCTGCGTCTCCTCGCCAGCCCCAACCAGAGCGGCCAGGGTGACCCGTCAGGTGGCGCTGGGTGCGCCGTCATCCGCTGTCGGCTAGGTCGGGCTCGGGCTCGGCTGGCGGCGCGCCCCGCCGGGGGCGCGCCGGGCCGGCGGGGCTACGCCTGGGTCACCCCAGGCAGGAGGGGCCCAGGAGTTGCTTCAGGTCGCCCATCAGGGCGGGGGACGGGGCCACGCGGAGTCGGTCGTCCAGGCGGACCACCGTTGTGCGGGGGCCGTTCTGGAGGTGGAGGTGCACCTCGGCGGTGCCGGGGTGGGTGATCAGCACCTCCTTGAGGCGGGACACCGTGGGGGGCGTGCAGCGGCCCAGCGGCAGCGTGACCGAGAGCGGGCCGGTCGCGTCGGTGACGCTGAGGTCGGGCTGGACGACCTCCATCGCGATGATCTTCGCTACGTCCTCGCGGCGGTCCAGGCGACCCTTGACGACGAGGATGGCGTCCTCGGCGAGGAGGGTCGAGCACAGCTGGTAGGACGACGGGAAGCACATCACCTCGATGGAGCCGCCGAGGTCCTCCAGCTGGAACATGGCCCAGGAGTTGCCCTGCTTGGTGACCTTGCGCTGGAGGCCGGACAGCAGCCCGGCCACGATGACCACCTGGCCGTCGGGACGCTCGCCGCCGTTCAGGACGGCGATCGTGCAGTCGGCCTCCCGCTCCAGGATGTGCTCGACGCCGAGGAGCGGGTGGTCCGACACGTAGAGGCCGAGCATCTCCCGCTCGAAGGCGAGAAGGGTCGTCTTGTCCCACTCCTCGCCCTCGGGGATCGCGACGGCGAACGCGTCCTCGCCGCCGTCGTCCTCCAGGGCGCCGAAGAGGGAGTCCTGGCCGACGGCCTCCTTGCGCTTGATGTCGATGACCGAGTCGATGGCCTGCTCGTGCACCATCAGCAGCGCCTTGCGCTGGTGGCCGAGCTCGTCGAACGCGCCCGCCTTGATCAGCGACTCCACGACCCGCTTGTTGCACACCGGCGGCGGGACCTTGTTGAGGAAGTCGTTGAAGTCGGTGTAGGCGCCCTTCTCGCGGCGGGCCGCGACGATCCCGTCCACGACGTTGGTGCCGACGTTGCGGACGGCCGACAGGCCGAAACGGATCTCGGTGTCGCCGAGCGGGGTGAAGTCGGCCTCGGACGTGTTGACGTCGGGCGGCAGCACCTTCAGGCCCATCCGGCGGCACTCCGACAGGTACAGGGCGCTCTTGTCCTTGTCGTCGCCGACGGAGGTGAGCACGCCCGCCATGTACTCGGCCGGGTAGTTCGCCTTGAGGTAGGCCGTCCAGTAGGAGACGAGGCCGTACGCGGCGGAGTGGGCCTTGTTGAAGGCGTAGTCGGAGAACGGGACGAGGATGTCCCACAGCGTCTTCACGGCCTCCTTGGAGAAGCCGTTGTCGATCATGCCCTGCTCGAACCCGACGAACTGGGCGTCCAGCTCGGCCTTCTTCTTCTTGCCCATGACGCGGCGGAGCAGGTCCGCCTTGCCGAGCGTGTAGCCCGCCACCTTCTGCGCGATCGCCATGACCTGCTCCTGGTAGACGATCAGGCCGTAGGTGGTGTCGAGGATCTCCCTGAGCGGCTCCTCCAGCTCCGGGTGGATCGGGGTGATCTCCTGCGCGCCGTTCTTGCGCAGCGCGTAGTTGGTGTGGGAGTTCGCGCCCATGGGGCCGGGCCGGTACAGGGCGCCGACGGCGGAGATGTCCTCGAAGTTGTCCGGCTTCATCAGCCGGAGCAGGGAGCGCATGGGGCCGCCGTCGAACTGGAACACGCCGAGGGTGTCGCCGCGGGCGAGCAGCTCGTAGGTCTTCTTGTCGTCCAGGGGGAGGGCGAGCAGGTCGACCTCGACGCCCTTGTTCTTGCGGATGCCCTGGAGCGCGTCGTCGATGATCGTCAGGTTGCGCAGGCCGAGGAAGTCCATCTTCAGCAGGCCGAGCGACTCGCAGGTCGGGTAGTCGAACTGCGTGATGATCGCCCCGTCGGCGTCCCGGCGCATGATCGGGATGTGGTCGGTGATCGTCTCGCCGGACATGATGACCCCGGCGGCGTGCACGCCGGTCTGGCGGATCAGCCCCTCCAGGCCCTGCGCCAGGTCCATGATCTGCTTGACGTCGGTCTCTTCCTCGTACAGCTTGCGCAGCTCGCCCGCCTCGCCGTAGCGCGGGTGCTTGTCGTCGAAGATGCCCGACAGCGGGATGTCCTTGCCCATGACGGCGGGCGGGAACGCCTTGGAGATCCGGTCGCCGAGCGCGTACGGGAAGCCGAGGACGCGGCCCGCGTCCTTGATGGCGGCCTTCGCCTTGATGGTGCCGAACGTGGCGATGAAGGAGACCTTGTCGGCGCCCCACTTCTCGGTCGTGTACTTGATGACCTCGGCCCGCCGGTCTTCAGGGAAGTCGATGTCGATGTCGGGCATGGACGCGCGCTCGGGGTTCAGGAACCGCTCGAAGATCAGCCCGTGCGGGATGGGGTCGAGGTCGGTGATGCCCATCGCGTAGGCGATCAGCGAGCCCGCGGCGCTGCCTCGCCCCGGGCCGACCAGGATGCCGTTTTCCTTGGCCCACATGATGAAGTCGGCGACGACGAGGAAGTAGGACGGGTACCCCTTGCCGAGGATGACGCCCATCTCGTACTCGGCCTGCTCCTTGTAGCCGTCCGGGAGGCCGTCGGGGAAGCGGCGCTCCAGGCCCTTCCAGACCTCCTTGCGGAACCAGCTCTCCTCGGTCTCGCCCTCCGGGACGGGGAAGCGGGGGCTGAGGTCGCGGTACTCGAACATCCCGGCGGGGTCGACGCGCTCGGCGATCAGCAGGGTGTTCCTGCAGCCCTCGGCCCAGATGTCGGAGGAGTCGATGGCGCGCATCTCCTCGGCGGTCTTGAGGTAGTAGCCGCTGCCGTCGAACCGGAACCGGTCGGGGTCGGCGAGCTGCTTGCCCACCTGCACGCACAGCAGCGCGTCGTGGGCGGTGGCCTCGGACTCGTGCGTGTAGTGGGAGTCGTTGGTGACGACCGGCGGGATGTTCAGCCGCTTGCTGATCTCGATGAGGCCGTCGCGGACGCGGCGCTCGATCTCGAGGCCGTGGTCCATCAGCTCCAGGAAGTAGTTCTCCTTGCCGAGGATGTCCTGGAAGTTCGCGGCGGCCTTCAGCGCCTCGTCGAACTGGCCGAGCCGCAGCCGGGTCTGGACCTTGCCGGACGGGCAGCCGGTGGTGGCCATGAGGCCCTCGGAGTGCTCGGCGAGCAGCTCCTCGTCCATGCGCGCGTACTTGAAGACGAAGCCCTCGGTGTAGGCGCGGCTGGAGAGCTTGAACAGGTTGTGCAGGCCCGCCCTGTTCCGCGCCCACAGCGTCATGTGGTTGATCAGGCCGCCGCCGGAGACGTCGTCGCGCTTCTGGCTCGGCTCACCCCACTGGACCTTCTTCTTGTGGTAGCGGGACTCCGGCGCCATGTAGGCCTCGATGCCGATGATCGGGGTCACGCCGGCCGCGGTCGCCTGCTTGTGGAAGTCGTAGGCGCCGTGCATGTTGCCGTGGTCGGTCATCGCGATCGCCGGCATCTTCTGCCGGCCGACCTCCTCGAACATCTGCTTCAACCGCGCGGCTCCGTCGAGCATGGAGTACTCGGTGTGAACGTGCAGGTGAACGAAAGAGTCGGCCATGCGTGCTGCGCCTCCTGCTCGTCGCATGCGACCGCCCACGTGCGGGGTCGGCACGTGGTCGCGGCTCGGTACCGGGGGAACGTCGTCGGGCCGGCGGGCGCCGGAACGACGCGGCTCTGAGAGCCTAACCCGCATCCCTGGTCACTCGCGCCCCGACGCGCCCAATCCCCGGGGGCCCCCTTCCGGTCGTCTCGGAACCCGGGACGGGATGTCCGGAGTTTGGCCCGCCGGGCGGCACGGCATACGATCGTCCCGTGGAACGTCGCCATCTCAGGTTTACGCGGCCGGCTCCGGGTGAGCCGGTCGCCCGCGCGACCTAGCGACGACCCCGGAGCCGGCCGAGGCGGAGTCCCCGTGGACTCCGCCTTTCTTCTGGAGCAGCCTTTTCGCTGATCAGGCGCGGCCCGGGGCACCCGCTCCCCCGCCCGGAAGGGCCGCGCGAGAGGGGATCCGAGATGAACGACCAGGTGATCGACCACGTCGGCGCGGACGCGGCGTGCCCGGTCCGCGAGCCGTCCGGCGAGATGCGGGTCGCGCTGCCGTCGGCCGCCGACGTCACCACGCTCGCCGAGGCCCGCGAGGCGATCGACGGCCTCGACGCCGCCCTCGCGACGCTGCTGGAGCACCGCACCGCGGTCGCCGCCGTCGTCCAGCGGCTCAAGCCGGTCGGCGGCTTCGCCGGCCGCGACCCCGAGCGCGAGCGGCGGATCGTCGAGGCCATGGCGGTGCGCGCCCCCTCCCTCGGCCCGGAACGGCTCGCCCCCATCGTGAACGCGATCATCGAGGCGGGGCTGGACGCGGCCGAGTCCGGCCGATGAGCGCGCCCGGGTCCGCGCGGGCGGCCGGTGAGGACGTCCCGGACGAGACCGCTCCGGAGGCGGGCGAATCGGACGAGGCCGCGCGGGCCGCAGCCATACGCCACGGGCTCAGCGTGGGCATCGCCGTCGGGGTGTCCGGCCTGGCGTTCGGCGCCGCGGCGGTCACGGCGGGGCTCACGGTCGCGCAGGCGTGCGCGCTGAGCCTCCTGGCGTTCACCGGCGCGTCCCAGTTCGCGCTGGCCGGGGTGATCGGCGGGGGCGGCGGGCTCGTCGCCGGGACCCTCGGCGCGGTGCTGCTCGGCGGCCGCAACGCGCTGTACGGGATGCGGCTCGCGGCGACGCTCGGCGTGCGCGGCCGGCGCAGGCTCGCCGCCGCGCACGTCGTCATCGACGAGACGGCCGCCGTGGCGACCGCCCAGCGCGGCCGGGCCGCGGCCCGCGCCGGGTTCTACACGACGGCGATCACCCTCTACCTGGCGTGGAACCTCACCACGCTGCTGGGCGCGGTGGGCGCGGCGCGGCTGGGCGATCCCGAGGCCGTGGGCCTGGACGTCCTCGGTCCGGCGGCGTTCCTCGCCCTGCTCTGGCCCCGGCTCACGAGCGGGCGGACCGCGGTCCGCGTCGCCGTCGCGGCGGCGGTGATCGCGGTGGCGGCGACGCCGGTGCTGCCGCCGGGCGTGCCGGTCATGCTGGCCGCCGTCGCCGCGCTGCCCGCCCTGCTCGGCCGGAGGACCGCGCCGTGAGCGTCTGGATCGCGGTGATCGCCACCGGACTCGGCTGCTACGCGCTGAAGCTCGGCGGGCTCCTCACCCCGCGCCGCATGCTGGACGACCCCCGGGTGCGCCGGTTCACCGAATTGGTCCCCGTGGCCCTGCTCACCGCGCTGATCGCCGTCCAGGCGCTCGCCGACGGCCGGGCCCTCGATCTCGACGCCGCGCGGCTGGCGGGCCTGGGCGCCGCCGTCGCCGCGCTCCTGCTGCGCGCGCCGTTCCTGGTGGTGCTGGTCGTCGCGGCCGCTGTCGCGGCGGGGCTGCGCCTCCTCGGTCTCTGAGGGGCGCTCTGTCCTGCATTCAGGACTCGGCAGCGACGATCTCCAGGGCGTGGGCCAGGTCGTCCGGGTAGGGGCTCTCGAACTCCACCCACTCGCCCTTGGTGGGGTGCTCGAACCCGAGCCGCACAGCGTGCAGCCACTGCCGCCTGAGGCCGAGGCGCTCCGCCAGGGTCGGGTCGGCTCCGTAGGCCATGTCGCCCACGCACGGATGCCGGATCGCCGACATGTGGACGCGGATCTGGTGCGTGCGGCCCGTCTCCAGGTCGATGTCGAGCAGCGACGCCGCCCGGAACGCCTCGACGGTGTCGTAGTGGGTGACGGACGGCTTCCCGCCCGCGACGACCGCGAACCGGCCGTCGCCGGAGGGGTGCCGGTCGATGGGGGCGTCGACCGTCCCGCGGAAGGGGTCGGGATGGCCCTGGACGAGCGCCTGGTAGCGCTTGTCGATGCGGCGCTCCTTGAACGCGCGCTTGAGCCGCGAGTAGGCGACCTCGCTCTTCGCCACGACCATGGCGCCGGTGGTGTTGGCGTCGAGCCGGTGCACGATCCCCTGCCGCTCGGACGCGCCGCTGGTGGCGATCGTGTGCCCGGCCCCGAGCAGCCCGCCGAGGACGGTCGGGCCCGTCCATCCGGTGGTCGGGTGGGCGGCGACGCCGACCGGCTTGTTCACCACGACGATGTCGTCGTCCTCGAACAGCACGCCCATCCCGGGGACGGGCTCGGCGACCGGGGCGGGCGGCGCGGGAGGCGGCGGGAGCGTGACCTCCAGCCACGCGCCGGCGTGCAGCCGCTCGGACTTGGTGGCCACCGGCGCGCCGTCCAATGCCACGTCGCCCGCGGCGATGATGTCGGCGGCGCTGCCGCGCGACAGCCCGAACAGGCGCGCCAGGGCGGCGTCGATCCGCTCGCCCTCCAGGCCGTCGGGGACGTGGAGGCTCCGCACGTCGCCCATCACGACTTCTCCTCGGGGGCCGGAACCTCGGCCTCTCCCTCGGGCTCGCCTGCGGCCGCGCGCTCGGTGGCACGGCCCTCGGCGGCGGCCTCCCCCCTGCCGGAGGACGTCTCCGCTTCCGGGCCCTCGTCCGAGTCCGGGGTCTCGCCGGCGCCGGGGCCCTCGTCCTTGAGGCGCGTCCCGTCCACCTGGAGGCCGCGCGCCGCCAGCAGGACGGCCAGCACGCCGCCGCAGACGATCGCGGAGTCGGCCAGGTTGAACACCGGCCAGTGCGGCAGCTGGATCCAGTCGACGACGTGGCCCTTCAGCGGGGCCGGGGCCCGCAGCAGCCGGTCGATGAGGTTGCCGATCGCGCCGCCCAGCAGCAGCCCGAGGCAGACCGCCCACGGCGCGCTGCGCAGGTTCCGGGCGGTCCGCAGGATCGCCACGACCACCCCGCAGGCGATCAGCGTGAACACGATGGTGTAGCCGGTGCCGATCGAGAACGCGGCGCCGCTGTTGCGGGTCTCGCGCAGCGTCAGCAGGCCGCCGAGCAGCCGGACCGGCGCGCGGTCCTGCAGCGTCGACACCACGATGATCTTGGACACGATGTCGGCGGCGAGCGCGGCCAGGGCCACGGCGACCAGCACGCCGACGCGGCGCGGCCGGGGAGACTCCGCGGTCTCCCCGGCCTGCCGCTCTGGGTTCGTTGAGTCGCTCAGCGACGTTCCTCGCGTTGTTTGCATGTCACACACAGGGTCGCACGCGGGAAGGCCTGGAGGCGCGCCTTGCCGATCGGCCTGGCGCAGGACTCGCAGATCCCGTACGTGCCGGCGTCCATCCGCTGGACGGCCCGCTCGATCTGGGCGAGCAGGTCCTGTGAATTGTAGGCCAGCGCGAGCTCGTGTTCGCGCTCGTAGGTCTTGGCGCCCGCGTCGGCCTGGTCGTCGCCGGCCCCGTCGCTGGCGTCGCCCTCGGCGATCTGGCTGGCGGACGCGGCGATCTCGCTGCGCAGCCCCTCGATCTGCTCCTCCAGGCCCGCCCGCACCTCCGCCAGCTCCGCCGGCGTCCACTGGTGCTCCCCCTCGCGGACCGGCAGCTCCGCGGCGGCCGTCCTGGCAGGCTCACGCACGTCCGGCGGCGCCCCGCCGGTCTTGGCGGCCGTCCCGGCCCCGCCCGGTTTCCCGGGCCGACGCCCGGCCGCCTTGCCCGGCTTCACGGCGGTGCCCTTCGCCGGGTTCTTGGCGGCGCCCGCCTCGACCGCGTCAACCGCGTCGACCGCGTCGACCGCGTCCTTTCCCGCCCCGCCCTTTCCGGCGGCGCCCTTTCCCGGGGCGTCTTTCTCAGCCGTGCCTTTTCCTGCTGCGCCTTTCTCCGCCGCACCCGTTCTCGCGTCCGTCCTCGCGGCGGGCGGCCGGGTCTGGGACGGCCGAGCCGTGCCCCGGCTCTTGCTTGCGGCGGGCGTCGCGCCCCTCATCGCGCCGGCCATGTCGGCCTCCCTCGCGCTGGTCGCCTCAACGGGCAGTGCGGGCAGCATTGGTCCCCTCTCTCGGGCACGGTAAACAACCTGGGCCGTGTTACCGACCGCTTATGCCCGGTCGCCGAACGCATGGAAACTCCCCCGCCGCGCACGAGATCGCAAAGGAACCGTGTCCCCGGGGAGGGAAAAGGGGAAGAGGCGGGGCCCGGCGTGCGTTAAAGTCGGGACGAGCAGTCGCATGGCAGGCACTGATGGGGACACCTGCCGCCGCACGCAGCCATGAGCGACCCGGGGACGGTGCGAGCCCGGGGGCGAGCCCGGCGGTCTGATCACCCCGGAGCCGCCGGAAGAACCGCCCCGCCGAGGGGCCCAGTAGACCCGGCCGCCCAGACTGGAACGAAGCGGACCGCGCCGCACGGGCACGGTCAAGGAGGGTGGTACCGCGGGGCAGCCGCCTCGTCCCTCCGGTCACCGTGTTCGCGTCGATCCGGAGGTCCGCCATCGTGAGCCGAGCTTTTCGGCCGCTGCCCGCGCAGGTCGATCTACCCGCCCTGGAGCGGGACATGCTGCGCCGCTGGCAGGAGAACAAGGTCTTCGAGCGGTCCCTGGAGCGGACCGCGTCCGGGACCCCGTGGGTGTTCTACGAGGGCCCCCCGACCGCCAACGGCATGCCCGGGGTCCACCACGTCGAGGCCCGCGTCTTCAAGGACGTCTTCCCGCGCTTCAAGACCATGAAGGGCCACCACGTCCCGCGCAAGGCCGGCTGGGACTGCCACGGCCTGCCCGTCGAGGTCGCCGTGGAGAAGGAGCTCGGCCTCACCGGCAAGAAGGACATCGAGGAGTACGGCGTCGCGGAGTTCAACGCCCGCTGCCGCGAATCGGTCCTGCGCCACGTGGACGCCTTCGAGGAGATGACCGAGCGGATGGGCTACTGGGTCAACACCGACCAGGCCTACCGCACGATGGACCCCGAGTACGTCGAGGCCGTCTGGTGGTCCCTGAAGCAGGTGTTCGACAAGGGCCTGCTGTTCCGCGACTTCCGCATCACGCCGTACTGCCCGCGCTGCGGGACGGGCCTGTCCGACCACGAGCTGGGCCAGCCGGGCGGGTACGAGACCGTGTCCAGCCCGTCGGTGTTCGTGCGGATGCCCGTCACGTCCGGCCCCCTGGCCGAGATGGGCGCCGCGCTGCTGATCTGGACGACGACCCCCTGGACGCTGGTGTCGAACACCGCCGTGGCCGTCCACCCCGACGTCACGTACGTGGCGGCCCGGCCGGAGGGGTCCGACGAGGTCCTCGTGGTGGCCGAGCCCCTGGTCGACCAGGTCCTCGGCGAGGGCGCCGAGCGGCTCGCCACGTTCCAGGGCACCGAGCTCGAGCGGACCCCCTACCGGCGGCCGTTCGACCTTGTCGACATCCCCGACGCGCACTACGTCGTCCTGGGTGACTACGTCACCGTGGAGGACGGCACGGGGCTCGTCCACCAGGCCCCCGCGTTCGGCGGCGACGACATGACCGTCTGCAAGCGCTACGGCATGCCGATCGTGAACCCGATCGGGCCGGACGGGCGGTTCCTGCGCGAGGTGCCCCTGGTCGGCAACAAGTTCTTCAAGGACGCCGACGAGCCGCTCACCGAAGACCTGCGCGCGCGCGGGCTGCTGTTCCGCGGCGGGCACTTCGACCACAGCTACCCCCACTGCTGGCGCTGCCACACGCCGCTGCTGTACTACGCGCTCCCGGCCTGGTACATCCGCACCACGCAGATCAAGGACCGGCTGCTGGAGGAGAACGAGAAGACCAACTGGTACCCCGAGACCGTCAAGCACGGCCGGTACGGGGAGTGGCTGCGCAACAACGTCGACTGGTCGCTGTCCCGCAGCCGCTACTGGGGCACGCCGCTCCCCCTGTGGGTCTGCGGCGAGGACGAGGAGCACATCACCTGCGTCGGGTCGCTCAAGGAACTGGGCGAGCTCGCGGGCAGTGACCTTTCCGCGCTCGACCCGCACCGCCCGTACGTGGACGACGTCACCCTCCCCTGCCCCAGGTGCGGGGCGGAGGCGCGCCGCGTCCCCGACGTCATCGACGCCTGGTACGACTCCGGGTCCATGCCGTTCGCGCAGTGGGGCGCCCCCCACCGCAACAACGAGGTCTTCGAGGACGCCTACCCGGCCCAGTACATCTGCGAGGCCCAGGACCAGACCCGCGGATGGTTCTACTCGCTCATGGCCGTCGGGACGCTGGTGTTCGACCGGTCGTCCTACGAGAACGTCGTGTGCCTCGGCCTGATCCTCGCCGAGGACGGCCGCAAGATGAGCAAGCACCTCGGCAACGTGCTGCGGCCCATCCCGCTGATGGACCAGCACGGCGCCGACGCGGTCCGCTGGTTCATGGCCGCGAGCGGGCTGCCGTGGGCGTCCCGCCGCGTCGGGCACGGCGCCCTCGAGGAGATCGTCCGCAAGGTCCTGCTCACCTACTGGAACACCGCGTCCTTCTTCGTCCTGTACGCCAACGCGGCGCGGGCGCAGGGGCGCGCGTGGACGCCGGACCGGCTGGCCGAGGCGCCCGCCCCCGCCGACCGCCCGCTCCTGGACCGGTGGGCGCTCGCCGAGCTGCACCGCACCGTCCGCGAGGTCGACGCCGCGCTGGAGGAGTTCGACACCGCCCGCGCGGGACGCCGGCTCTCGCAGTTCGTGGACGACCTGTCCAACTGGTACGTGCGGCGCTCCCGGCGGCGCTTCTGGGAGGGCCCGGAGACGCCGGAGGGCTCGGCCGCGTTCGCGACGCTCTACCAGTGCCTGGAGACCCTCACCCGGCTGATGGCGCCGATCGTCCCGTTCATCACCGACCACGTCTGGGACGTGATCCGCCCCGAGGACGGCCCCGAGTCGGTGCACCTCGCCGAGTGGCCCGCCGTCGACGAGGGCCTCCTCGACGAGGAGCTGACCGAGCGGATGGCGCTCGTCCGGCGGCTGGTCGAGCTCGGCCGGTCCGCGCGTGCCGCCAGCGGCGTCCGGACCCGCCAGCCCCTCGGCCGCGCCCTCGTCGGCGCCCCCGGCTGGTCCGCGCTGCCCGGGCAGCTGCGCGCGCAGATCTCCGAGGAGCTGAACGTGCTCGGCTTCGAGGAGCTGTCCTCGATCGGCGGCGACCTGGTCGAGTACGAGGTCAAGCCCAACTTCCGCGAGCTGGGCAAGCGGTACGCCAAGGACACCCCGAAGGTCGCCAAGGCGATCACCTCCGCCGATCCGGCCGCCCTCGTCCAGGCGCTGCGCGCGGGCTCGGCGCAGGTCGAGGCCGACGGCGTCGGCGCGGTGCCGCTCGGCCCGGACGACGTGATCGTCACCGAGCGCCCGCGCAGCGGCTGGGCGGTGGAGAGCGCCGCCGGCGAGACGGTCGCGCTCGACCTCACCGTCACGCCCGAACTGCGCCGCGCGGGCCTGGTGCGGGAGGCCGTCCGCCTCGTCCAGGAGGGCCGCAAGGCCGCCGGCCTGGAGGTGACCGACCGCATCGACCTGTGGTGGGAGGCCACCGGCACCGACCTCGCCGAGGCGCTGCGCGCCCACGCCGACGAGGTCGCCGCCGAGGTGCTCGCCGCCTCGGTGTCCGAGGGCCGTCCCGAGAGCCTCACCGCCACCCGCGACGAGGAGCTCGGCCTCACGTACTACCTCCGCAAGGCGTGACCTAGCTCAACGGACCCTCCGCCGCGGTCGGGCTGTACGGCCCGGCTGCGGCGGAGGGCCCTGCGGGACTTCGCGGGGTTGGGGAAATTTCGGGATGGGGTTCTTCGCGACACATCGCGTTTGCGATGATGGATCCGTGAATCTTCCCGAGCAGCCGTCCGGTTCCGAACCGCCCGCGCGTCCGTCGTCCGCGAGCATGCGCGCGTCGGACGCCGACCGCGACGAGGTCGCCGACCGCCTGCGCGAGGCCCTGGCCGAGGGGCGCATCACGCCGGAGGAGCACGCCGAGCGCATCGACGTCGTCTACAACGCCAAGACCTACGCCGAGCTGGAGCCCGTGCTCAGCGACCTGCCCTCGCAGCACGCGCCGCGGCCGCGGGTCGACCTGCGCAAGGAGCAGGCGCCCCGGCTCCCGCCGCCGCCCTCGCAGTCGCCGCACCTCGTGGCGGTGTTCAGCGGGGCGGAGCGCAAGGGGCGCTGGCTGGTCGAGCCGACCACCACGGTCACCTGCGTCTTCGGCGGCGTGGAGCTGGACTTCCGGCAGGCGGTCCTCAGCAAGGGCGAGGTCACCCTCTCCGTGACCTGCGTGTTCGGCGGCGTGAACATCGTGGTGCCGCCGGGCGTGCGGGTCGTCGGGTCCCACTTCACGATCTTCGGCGGCACCGACCTCCCCGAGGACGACACCGTGGACCCGGACGCGCCCGTCATCCGGCTGACCGGGATGCTGCTGTTCGGCGGCATCTCGGTCGAGCGCAAGGCCGTGGGCGAGAAGCGCGGTCGCCACCGGGAGCGGCACCAGCTCCACCGCGAGCACCAGGAACTCCGCCGCGAGCACCACGAGGAGATGCGGCGGCTGCACCGCGAGCGGCGCGACGCGCGCCGGGACCGCCTCCGCGAACTGCGCGACGAACGGCACCACGGCCGCTGAGCCCCGGACGGCTCGGGCCGCCCGGGGGTCACGCGAACGAGGCGGGGCGGGTCAGTCGCGGGCGTGCTCGCGGTCGGGCTGGCAGACCAGGCAGGGCGTGCAGCCCCGGGCCTTCGCCTCCGCGCGCGACAGCGACTCCAGGTCGTCGGCCTCGTCGCCGATGTCCTCGATGAGGGCGCAGTCGACGCGGTGGTAGCGCTTGGTGCCGCTCAGGATGCGGACCTGCGGGCCGTCGTCGCCGGCCTCGTCCGGCTCGGGCTCCGGCGCCGGGGCGTCGTCCGTGTCGGGACCGCCGAACGGTGCGGTGCCGAGGTCGACGGTGACGTCCGGCGGCGCGGATTCGGCCGCAGCGCCCGGTTCGGCGCCGGGCCGGTCATCGGTCTCGGCGTCGGCGGGATCGGCCGTCTCCGGCGCCGTGGAGGGCTCCTCGGAGGCGCCGGACGCGAAGAGGCCCGCGACGGGCATGTCGGTGCGGGTGGGAACGGCCGCGCCCCGCTTCGGGGCGCCCGCGTCCTCGGCGCTCCGGTCCGCGTCGTCGGCGGGCTCGCCGGCCCGCGGGATCTCGGCCGTCGTGTCGAACGCGCCGGGCTTGTCAGGGGCACCAAGCTTGTCAGGGGCGCCGGGCCTGTCAGAGGCGCCGGGCTTGTCGAACGAGGTGGGCGCGGGCTTGGCGAGGCCCGCGAGGCCGCTCTCGGATCGCTCGGCGGGCTTGCGGGCGGCGGGTGCGGTCTCCGCCGTCTTGCTCGCGTCGGCGGACGCGGGGGCCGACGCCACGGCGCGCGCCGCCAGTGCGGTGTCGGGCATGCAGGCCGTGCAGGGGCTGAACCCCTCTTCCTTGGCCTCGGCGTAGGTGAGCTCCTCGGTGTCCCGCCCGGCGAGCTGCCGGCAGGTGTCGAGGTGGTAGCGCTTGCGGCCGCGGACGACGAACACCAGCGCGTCGTCGGGGACGTCGACGGCGGGGGCGGGGATCTCGACCTCGGTGTCGGCCGGGTCGGCCGGAGGCTCGGCCTTCGCGGCGCCCTGCGCGTCCTTGGCCGGAGCGGACGCGGCCGGGGCGCTCTCGCCGCCCTTGGCCCGCTTGTCCTTCTTGGCCTTCTGCGCCTTCCTGCTGGGGCGGGCCGGGGTCGGCGACGCTCCCGGGCCGAACAGCTCCTTGCGCCGCAGGAACACCCCGATGGCCAGGCACACCGCGGAGACGATGCTGACGGCGATCGAGATGTAGATCACCACCAGGGCGTCCAGGCCGAAGACCTGCGCGCTGTCTCCGTTGCCCGCGACGATTCCCGCTACCAGCAGGGCGATCGCCACTACCACGAGAACGCCACTCAGGATGATCACAGGGTCACTCCCCCTCGTTCAGACCGCTAGGCTCCGGGCCGCGCGAGAGGGCCGGCGGCCGGCCCTGGGCACGACCGCCCGGCGCCGCGGGGATGGCGGCGCGCCATCCCCGGCGCGGCGATCGGAACGACACTATCGCCTGAGGCGTCCGTGTCAGCGCCTGTCGTGCGGCGGGTTGTCGCCGCCGGAGTGGAAAGCGCCCGTCGCCGAGTGCTGGACCTGCTGGGCGTGCTCGGGCGAGGGGAACGTGCCCGGTGCCGGCGCGCCGCCGCCGTTGCGGTTCTCGGCGTGCGGAAGGGCGTTCTGCGGGCCCGTCTGCGGACCGGCCTGGGGCGTGTTCTGCTGCGCCTGCACGGGGGCCGCGCCCGGGACGGCGGCGAACGCGCCGGTCTCGGTGCTGCCCGCCTCCAGGTCGCGCAGCTGGCCCTCCAGATAGACCTTCAGGCGGCTGCGGTACTCGCGCTCGAAGGCGCGCAGGTTGTCGACCTCGCGCTCGAGCTCCTCGCGCTGCTGCACGAGCGAGCCCATGACCTGGCGGTGCCGCTCCTGGGCGTCGCGGTCGAGGGCCTCGGCGCGCGAGCGGGCCTCGCTGACGATCTGGTCGGCCTGCCGGCGGGCCTTGCCGAGGATCTCCTCGGCCTCGCGGCGGGCGCGGCCGAGCGTCTCGTCGGCCTCGCGGCGGGCGTCGGCGATCGCCTGGTCGGCGGTCTGCTGCGCGAGCGCCAGCACGCGGGCCGCGGTGTCCATGTTGTCCTCGCCGCTCGGGGCGGGGGACGACATGCCGAGGCCGCCGAGGACGGGCTCCGGCTCGGGCTGCGGCTGCGGCTCGGGGCGGGGAGGCTCGGGGATCTTCTGGATGTCCGGCTTGGGCTCCACGATGGGAGCGGCCATGGCGGGAACCTTGCCGCGCAGGCACTCGGCCAGCTTGGCCCGCAGTTCCTCGTTCTCCTGGATGAGGCGGTCGAGCTCCGCCTCGACCTCGTCGAGGAAGGCGTCCACCTCCTCCTCGTCGTACCCCGGCCTCAGCCTGGTGGTACTGAACTGCTTGTTCCGCACGTCGGCGGGTGTCAGCGGCATGTTCTCGTCTCCTTGGCGCGCTTGGAGTCTGTCCCCGAAGGACGGTATCCGATCGACCTAACCTCCGCCGAATATGGAGCCGACGAAGACGATCAAGACCCAGACCACAAGGATGAGGACCGTGAAGCTGAGGTCCAGGGCAACGTTACCCAGCCGGATGGGCGGGATGAAACGCCTGAGGAGTTTCAGCGGCGGATCGGTGACCGTGTAGGTCGCCTCAGCGATCACGAGCACCACTCCGGTCGGCTTCCACTGCCTGGCGAACGACTGCAGGACCTCCAGGACCAGCCTTCCGATCAGGAACAGCAGGAAGAGGTACAGAACGCCCTGCAGGACGGATCCAACGATGTTCACGGACACTCTCGCATGCGACTCTCAGCTCTGGTTGAAGAACCCACGTTCCGCCATCCGGGCCTTGTCCTCCGCCGTCACCTCGACGTTGACGGGCGACAGCAGGAACACCTTGTTGGTAACACGCTCGATGCTGCCGTGCAGCCCGAACACGAGACCCGCCGCGAAGTCGACCAGGCGCTTGGCGTCGCTGTCGACCATCTCGGTCAGGTTCATGATCACCGGCGTGCCCTCCCGGAAGTGCTCCCCGATCGTCCTCGCCTCGTTGTAGGTCCTCGGATGCAGCGTAGTGATACGCGCGAGGTCGGTGGTACCGGACTCGTAGAGCGCCACGGACCGTCGCTCGATGGTCGACGTGGAGTGATGGTCGCGATCGCGGTCCGACGCCTCTTCGGCTCGGGTAAGCTGACCGCCGGATTCGTCATCGCGACGGCGTCCCTGCCCGGTGTCGGTCTCCTCGTCGTAGACCTCGTACTCGTCGTAGTCGCCGTACTTGTCGTCGTAGCGATCGTCCTCCACAAGGCCGAGGTAGACCGCCATCTTGCGCATCGCGCTGGCCATACGTCCCTCCGTGTCCTGTGGCCTCGGCGCCGGGCGCGTCCGGCCCCGCCGTTGGACTGATCAGTCGTGGCCTCCCGCGTTCAGGCAGGTACCACTGGGGGGACATTACCTGACGATTGCCCGTCGGCCGCCGAGCAACGCCGTACCGATCCGCAGGTGTGTCGCGCCGCACGCGATCGCCTGCTCCAGATCGCCGCTCATACCCGCACTGACGATCCGCGCGTCCGGATGGTTCCGCCTCATCCGCGCCGCCGTCTCCGCGAGCCGGTCGAAGGCGGGCAGCGGGTCCGCGCCGAGGGGCGCGACGGCCATCACGCCGCCGAGCTCCAGGCCGGGGGCGACGGCGATCTCGTCGGCCAGCCCGGGGACGTCGTCGGGCACGGCCCCGCCCCTCTCCCCCACCTCGCCCTTCTTCCCCGCCTCGTCCAGGGAGACCTGCACGAGGCAGCGGAGCGTGCGGCCGGCGCGGGCGGCGCCCTCAGCGAGGGCCGTGACCAGTCGCGACCGGTCCACGGAGTGCACGACGTCGGCGTAGCCGGCCACGGCGCGCGCCTTGTTGGTCTGGAGCCGTCCGACGAAGTGCCAGGTCAGTGGTAGGTCGGCGCAGTCGGCGGCCTTCGGGCGCGCCTCCTGGTCGCGGTTCTCGCCGACCTCGGTGACGCCCAGCCCGGCCAGCAGCCGCACGTCGGACGCGGGGAACGTCTTGGTCACCGCGATCAGCGTGATCTCGTCCTCGCTCCGGCCGGCGGCCGCGCACGCGGCGGCGATGCGCGCCCGGACGGCGGCCAGGCCCTCGGCGATCTCGGCGCGCCGCCCGGCCGCGGGGCCGTCCGCGGCGGCGCCGGTGTGGTCCCGGTCGGTCACGTGCCTTCCTTCAACCAGACATATCCGGCGAAACGGCCGGTGCGTCCCTCGCGGCGGTAGGAGTAGAGGCCCGGGTCCTCGATCGTGCAGCGGCCGTCGGCGGTCACGCGGGTCACCCCCGCGGACGCGAGCTGCTCGGCGACGCCGGCGCGGATGTCGAGGGCCGGGGTGCCCGCGGACGTCGTGGAGTACGCGGCGGGGACGACGGCGGCGACCTCGTCCCGCATCTCCGCGGGGACCTCGTAGCAGCGGCCGCACGCGGCGGGTCCGATGGCCGCGGTCATCCGGGCGGGGTCGGCGCCCCGCTCGCACATCGCCTTCACCAGGGCCGGGACGACTCCGGCGGCCGTCCCGGGGCGGCCGGAGTGGGCGGCGCCGACGACCCCGGCGGCCGCGTCGGCCAGCAGGACGGGCGCGCAGTCGGCGACGAGGACGGCGAGAGCGAGCCCGGGCACGGTCGTGACGACGGCGTCGACCGGACCGGGCAGGTCGGTCGAGGCGGCGAACGCGACGTCGGCGCCGTGCACCTGCCGCATGAAGACGGTGCGCTCGGGGTCGGCGCCGAGCGCGGCGGCGGCGCGCCGCCGGTTGTCCAGGACGGCGGCCGGGTCGTCGCCGACCGCGCCGCCGAGGTTCAGGGAGTCGTAGGGGGGCCCGCTCACGCCGCCGGCGCGGCCGGTGAAGCCGGCGCCGACGCCGTCGCCCAGGGCGACGGCGGTGATCACTTCAGGAAGTCGGGCACGTCGAGGTCGTCGTCCTCGTCGAACACGACGGGACGGCGGCGCTGCCCGGAGGCGGGGCCGCCGTCGTTCTCCCCCGCGTGCACGCGGGGGGAGGGCTGCTCGGCGGGCGGGCGGGGCGCGGGGGGGCCCCCGGGGGGGGGGGG
>NZ_JBEUPA010000057.1:0-42711 GCF_040492065.1 Actinomadura sp. NPDC000929
CGCGAGCGCACCGGCCGGGACTCGGCCAAGAAGATCTTCGAGCGGTACCACGCGCTGCCCGCGAGCTCGCCGATCTTCAGCCTGTGCCCGGAGGCGACCGCCTTCAGCGCCGCCTCGGCCCGGTCCCCGGTCATCCGCCGCACCGGGTCGCGCTCCAGCAGCCCGGTGAGGACGGGCGCCAGCGGCCCCGCGTTCCTCGGCGGCGGGACGTCCTGCGTCATCACGGCGGCGAGGACCGCCATCGCGTCGCTGCGGTGGTGCGGCGCCTTGCCCTCCGTCGCCGCGTACAGGGTGGCGCCGAGCGCCCACAGGTCGGACGCGGGGATCGCCGGGTCGCCGTTCACCCGCTCCGGCGACATGTACGCGGGCGACCCCATGATCAGCCCGGTGCCGGTGAGGGTGGCGTCGCCCGCCACCTGGGCGATGCCGAAGTCGGTGAGCACGGCCCGGTCGTCGCCGGTGACCAGCACGTTCGCCGGCTTGACGTCGCGGTGCAGGACGCCGATCGCGTGCGCCGCCCGCAGCGCCCCCGCGATCTGCGCGCCGATGGTCGCGACCCGTCCGGGCGGCAGCGGCCCGTCCTCCTCCACGACCTCCTGGAGGGAGCGGGCGCGCACCAGCTCCATGACGATCCACGGCCGGCCGTCCTCGTCGACGACGTCGTGCACGGTCACGACGCCCGGGTGGTTCAGCCTGGCCGAGGCGCGGGCCTCGCGCAGCGTGCGGCGGTGCCGGTTCTCGCGCTCCTCGTCGCTCAGGCCCGCGGGCAGCACGACCTCCTTGACCGCGACCTCGCGGTCGAGGGTCTCGTCGGAGGCGCGCCACACGGTGCCCATGCCGCCGCGCCCGACGACCGATTCGAGCCGGTACCGACCGGCCAGCAGCCGCCCCTCCATCAGGCGTCCGCGGGCTTGAAGAACCGGTAGACCGGCTGGAGTTCGGAGTACACCTCGTCCCAGTCGCCGTCAGGGGCCCGCAGCAGGATCGCGTAGCCGTGCCCCTTCGTCACGAACCCGCGGTTGAGGATGTGCACCCGGCCTCCGTCGCCGTCGTAGGTGAACTCCCAGTCCGCCGACTTGTCGCCGTTCCCGGTGTCGGGCACCGGCGGGTGGTCGCCGGTCGCGGCGATCCTGAGCTTCTTGTAGCCGGGCCAGCCGGAGCCGCCCCGCTCCTGCCGCCGCCAGTCGTCGATCGCGCTCGGGCCGGGGTCGTCGGTCTGGTCGATCTGGATGTAGGTCTTGCGTCCGGGCGCGTAGAAGAAGTCGCCGCCGTTCTTGCGCTCGGGTCCCTTCCAGCCCTCGGGGACGGGAACGGAGTAGCCGCTGCGGTCCTTGTGCGTCCTGAACCCGGCGGGAAGGGCCGGGCTCGGGTTCTTCGACTTGACCGGGGAGGACGAGGACGCCCTCCCCGTGGCCGGCGGCGTCGAGGCGCTCTTCTTCGCGCCCTTCCCCTCGTCGTCGCCGCCGTTGCTGGCCAGCGCGATCCCCGCGATGACCAGGATGACGAGGAGCACCACCCCCGCGATGATCAGCACGTTGCGGTTGGACGTCAGCGCCGGCCGTCCGGCGGAGGGGTGGTGGGTCGTCGGCGGGAAGTGCGTGTCCGGGCCTGGCTCGGGCCCCCGGCTCGGGACCGTGACCCGTCCGGCGGGCTGGGTGCGGGGCCCCGGCCGCCAGGAGCTGACCCTGTCGGGGTCGGGCGCGGTCTCGGCGGGGTTCGCGGCCTCGGGCGCGCTCGGCGCCCCCCTCGGGAGGTCGAAGCTGGTGAGCTGGTCGGGCCGGTCGCCGGCGCCGGCCGGGCGGGGCGCCTCGTCGGGGGCCTCCGGCATGGTCGTCTGCGTCCCCGGCGCCTCCTCGACCGGGTACTCGACGGCCATCGTCCGCTGGGTGTCGATGGTCTCCTGCCGGACGATGTCGTCCAGCATCCGGCCGGCCTCGATCGCGTCCATCCGCTGGTCGGGGTTCTTGCGCAGCAGGCCCTCGATGACCGGGACGAGCCGGCCGCCCTTCTCCGGCGGGTCGGGCTCGTCGGAGATCACCGCGACCAGCGCGGCCATCGGCTCGGGACGCTCGAACGGCGACTTGCCGTGCAGCATCGCGTACAGGGTGACGCCCAGCGACCACAGGTCGGAGGCCGGACCGGCGACGCGGCCCCGGGCCCGCTCCGGCGCGATGTAGGCGGGCGAGCCCATGACGAGCCCGGTCTGGGTGAGGGTGGCGTCGCCGGAGGCGGTCGCGATGCCGAAGTCGGTGAGCACGGCGCGCTCGCCCATCCGCCCCGTGCCGGTGATCAGCACGTTGCTCGGCTTGACGTCGCGGTGCAGCACGCCGGCCTCGTGCGCGGCGTGCAGCGCGGCGAGCATCTGCCGGGCGATCTCCGCGGCGCGGCGCGGCTCCATCGGCCCGTCCTGCTTGATCACCTGGTCCAGGGAGCGCGCCCTGATGAGCTCCATGATGATCCAGGGGCGGTCGTCCTCCTCGACGACGTCGTAGACGGCGACGACGCCCGGATGACTGAGCCTGGCCGCGGTGCGGGCCTCACGGAACGTGCGCTTGTGGTGCACGGCGCGTTCCTCATCGGTGAGACCATGCGGGAGGATGACCTCCTTCACCGCAACGTCACGACCGAGGACCTCATCGTGCGCCTGCCAGACCGTCCCCATGCCGCCTCGGCCGACCTGGGTCACCAGGCGGTAGCGGCGGGCGAGCAACCGCTCACCGGTGGGTTCATTTGGCATATCCGCGACCATATCGACTTTTGCTGACAACCTTGGACTGAGAGTGCAAGCCACATCCCCTTACCCGTACGACGCCCGAGATCACTCCGCGGTTCGCCGCGGGCCGGGCGCGCGGGGGCGGAGACGTGATCGACGTGCGACCCGGTAGAAAGGGGACCATGACCGAGCAGGGCCAGCAGCGCGGCCTGCGGGGCGAGTGGGGGCGGCTGATCCAGGCCGCGCCGACGATCTTCTTCTGGTACACCCGACTCTCCGGGATCCTGTCGCTGCTCGCATGGGTCTCCTATGGTCTCATCCTTGAGATAGCCGATATCTGGGCGTTGCGATGGATCGGTTATCTCGGCTGGTTCCCGAGCGTCCCGATCGGCCTGCTGTGGATCCTGCTGTCGATGGGCGTCCGGCGGCGCAAGAAGGCCGCGTGGCGGATCCTCGTCCTGATCTTCTGCCTGCCCACCGCGCTCGGCGTCACCGCCGTCCTGACGACGCTGATCAACCCGGACAGGCCCACCCCCGTCGGCCTGATCGTCACCGCCGCCGTCTACCTGGCGGTGCTCGGCCTGCTGATCTCCGCGCGCGGCCAGTTCACCACCCTGCCCGACCGGGCCAACCGGCGCCTGGCCACCCTCGTCTTCACCAGCCTCCTCATCGTGACCTGCGGCATCGGGACGTTCCTCGTCACCGTGACCGACCGCATCTCCCGCGGCGACTTCTGGACGCACCCGCTCTACGCGATCGCCCAGACCGTCCTCGGGCCGCGGGTCACCGGCAAGCCGATCGACGTGTCGGTGCCGTTCTGGGTCGACGTGATCCTGTGGGTGCTCGGCACCGGACTGATGATCGCCACGTTCTGGGCGCTGTTCCGGCCCGGGCGGCGCGACCCCGTCCTCAGCCCCCCGGAGGAGCTGGCGGCCCGCGCCCTGCTCGCCGAGTACGGCGACCAGGACTCCCTCGGCTACTTCGCGCTGCGCCGCGACAAGGACGTCATCGTCGCGCCGAACGGTAAGGCGGCCATCGCCTACCGGGTGGAGGGTTCGGTCTCCCTGGCCAGCGGCGACCCGCTCGGCGACCCCGAGTCGTGGGACCAGGCGATCGAGGCGTGGCTCGGCGAGTGCCGCGCGCACGCCTGGATCCCCGGCGCGGTCAGCGTCGGCGAGCGCGCCGCCCGCATCTACAAGCGGCACGGCTTCGACGCGCTGGAGCTCGGCGACGAGGCCATCGTCGACCTCACCGACTTCAACCTGGACGGACGGGAGATGCGGCAGGTCCGCCAGGCCGTCCGGCGCGTCGAGCGGGCCGGGTACACCGTGCGGATCCGCCGCCACTCGCAGATCCCCGGCTGGGAGATGGCCAAGCTCATCCGCAGCGCCGACGCCTGGCGCGGCGAGGAGACCGAGCGCGGCTTCTCCATGGCGCTCGGCCGGCTCGGCGACCCCACCGACGGGCGCTGCGTCATGGTCGAGGCGTTCGACGCGCACGGGGAGCTGCGCGGCCTGCTCAGCTTCGTCCCCTGGGGGCGGGCCGGGCTGTCGCTCGACCTGATGCGCCGCGACCGGCTCGCCGAGAACGGCCTCAACGAGTACATGGTCGCCAAGCTCGCCGAGAAGGCCGCCGCGGTCGGCGCGCAGCAGCTGTCGCTGAACTTCGCGATGCTGCGCTCGGCGTTCGAGCGCGGCTCCCAGATCGGCGCGGGCCCCGTCGCCCGGCTCTACTACCGGTTCCTGTCGTTCGCCTCGAAGTTCTGGCAGCTGGAGTCGCTGTACCTGTCGAACGCCAAGTACATGCCCGACTGGCGTCCCCGCTTCATCTGCTACGAGCACGGGCGGCACCTCGTCCGGCTGGGCCTCGCCTACGCCCGCGCCGAGGGGTTCCTGCCGAGCCTGAACCGCCCCAAGCTGGACCGGGCCGCCTCGATGGTCCCCTCCGACGACCTCGTCGAGAGGATCAAGGAGATCGAGGAGGCCGCGGAGGCCGCCCGCGCCCCCCAGCGCCGGCTGTCGGAGCAGGAGCGGGTCCGGCACGCCAAGCTCGACCAGATCCGCGCCGCCGGGATGGAGCCGTACGCGCTCGGCTGCGAGCGCACCGACGTCGCCTCCGGCATCCGGGAGCGGCACTCCGGTCTCGCCCCCGACACCCGCACCGGCGACTCCGTCGCGATCGCGGGCCGCGTCGTCCTCGCCCGCGAGCACGGCCGGCTGATCTTCGTCACGCTGCGGGACGAGACCGGCGACCTGCAGGTCATGCTGACCGCCGACTCGGTCGACGAGGAGTCGCTGCGCCGCTGGAAGGCGCTCATCGACCTCGGCGACCAGGTCGGGGTGCGGGGCGAGGTCGTCACGTCCCGGCGCGGGGAGCTCTCGGTTCTCGCGTCCTCGTGGACGCTCGCCGCCAAGTGCCTGCACCCGCTGCCGAACAAGAGCTCCGGGCTGTCGGACCCGGAGGCCCGCGTCCGGCAGCGGTACGTGGACTTCATCGTCAACGACGAGTCCCGCCGGATGCTGCGGATGCGCGGCGACGCCGTCGCCGCCGTCCGGGACGGCCTGCGCGCCCGCGGCTACCTGGAGGTCGAGACGCCGATGCTCCAGCCGGTGCACGGCGGCGCCACCGCCCGCCCGTTCACCACCCGCATCAACGCCTACAACATGCAGCTCTACCTGCGGATCGCGCCGGAGCTGTACCTCAAGCGCCTCCTCGTCGGCGGCGCCGGCCGCGTCTTCGAGCTGAACCGCAGCTTCCGCAACGAGGGCGTCTCGCAGCGGCACAACCCCGAGTTCACGATGCTGGAGGCCTACGAGCCCTACGGCGACTACGACACCATGGCCGAGCTGACCCGCTCCCTCGTCGTGGACGCGGCCCGCGCCGCCCTCGGCACCACGGTCGTCGTCCGGGACGGCGCCGAGTACGACCTCGCCGAGCCGTGGCAGGAGATCACCGTCTACGAGTCGGTGTCCAAGGCGCTCGGCGAGGAGATCACCCCGGGCACCTCGCCGGAGCGCGTCCACGCGTTCGCCGAGCGGGCGGGGCTGAACGTCGACCCGCAGTGGGGGCAGGGCAAGGTCGTCCAGGAGCTGTTCGAGGCGCTCGTCGAGGAGCACCTGACGGCGCCCACGTTCGTCCGCGACTACCCGGCCGAGACGTCCCCGCTGACCCGCCCCCACCGCGACGACCCGCGCCTGGCCGAGAAGTGGGACCTCATCGTCTTCGGCCTCGAACTCGGCACCGCCTACTCCGAGCTGATCGACCCCATCCTCCAGCGGCAGCGGCTCACCGAGCAGTCGCTCCAGGCCGCGGGCGGCGACCCGGAGGCCATGGAGCTCGACGAGGACTTCCTTCGTGCCCTGGAGTACGCGATGCCGCCCGCCGGGGGCATGGGCATGGGCATCGACCGGCTGCTGATCACGCTGACGGGCCGCAGCATCCGCGAGACGATCCCGTTCCCGCTGGTGCGCCCCGGCTCCTAGAGGCCGCGCGGGACGGGCCGGAACCCCTGCCCCGCGAGCCACGCCCGTGCCGCTCCCCGCCGGGCGTCCTCCCCCTCGGGCAGGACGCCCGGCGGAACGGGCAGCCCCTCCGCCTCGTCGGCCGGGAGCACGTCCCCGCGCTCGGGATCGAGCACCTGGAAGCCGTCCTCCATCGCCGCGGCGACCGCCCCCAGGTCGACGGGAAGCGGAGCCAGCCCGGTCGGCGCCCCCGCGCCCAGGGCGGCGGCGAGCTCGTCCGCCAGCTCGGCGTCGCCGGGCAGGTCGCGCTCGTTCAGCTCCTCCAGGCACGCGAGGGCGAGGGACCGCGCGTCGCGCCCCTGCGCCAGGGCCGCGACGAGGACGTCCCCGGCGTACTGGAGCACGGGAGCCAGCGGACGGCCCCGGAGCAGCTCGGCGTCCCCGAACCCCCGGTGCGCCGCCGCCCGCAACCGCGCCAGCGCCTCATCGCCCCATTCCGTCACGCACACATTTGTACAGACAACCTCTGACACGCGCGCTCGATTCATTGCCCGTGCGGCCTGGACATGGCGAACGGCGGCGACATACCATCAATGAAATATACCTTGGAGGGTATGTTCGAGATCGAGAGGGAACCCGAGGTCGTCGCGTGGCTGGACACTCTGACCTTCGTCCAGTACCAGCGCGTCATGCGGAACGTGGACGACTACCTTGTGGACCGTGGAGACCTTCTCGACGGCAACCACACCCGAGCGTTACGAGCCGGCGTTCGTGAGTTGCGTCTTCACTTGGAGGACACCACGTGGCGGATCACCTACTGGCTGCCGACGGCCCGCGGACGCCTCATCGTGTTGCTGACGGCTTTCCAGAAGGTTCGCAATGGCTCCCAGCCGCAGGATGTCGAAAGGGCGGTCTTCATGCGAAGAATCTGCGAGTCGTCCCACTTGGCACCCACAGGGCACGTCTATGAAAGGAGCGAGTGATGGCCGGGCATAGCGGGTGGCGGGCCTACCGCGCGAAGCGACTGCGGGAGGAGACCGCGGCCCATCTCGAGTACGAGCAGGCGGGGCTCGACCTCCGCCTCGGTGACATGGTGCGCGAACGCCGACTCCGCCTCGGGCTCACGCAGGCGGTCGTCGCCGAGCGCGCCGGCATCACCCAGCCCGCGCTCTCGCGGCTCGAAGGGGGTGGCGGAATTCCCACCCTCGCGATGCTGGACCGCATAGCCAGGGCCATGAACACCACCTTCACGATCACTGTGGGAGAGGACGCGGCGGCCTGACCTCCATCAGGATCGTGGCGGTGGTGGTGGGGGTGGTGTGTGCCGTCGTCGGGGGTGCGGGGGTGCTGGCGGCGGACGCCGGGCTCCGGCGGCGGGCCGTGGTGGTGGACGGGGTGCCGGTCGAGATCGTGCGGCAGGCCGGGGCGTCCGGGCGGGCGCCGGGTGTCGTGGTGGCGCACGGGCTCGGAGCAAGCGGGCGCCTGATGCGCGGGTTCGCCGACACGCTGGCCCGGCGCGGGTACGCGGTGGCGCTCGTCGACCTCGCGGGGCACGGGGCCAGCACGCGGCGGCTCCCCGGGAACGGGGACGGCCCTGCCGCCGATGCCCGGCTCGACCGTGACGTGGACGTCGCCGTCACGCGCCTGCGGGCCATGCCGAAGGTGGACGGGGAGCACATCGGACTCGTCGGGCACTCGCTGGGAGCCGCCGCGGTCATCCGCTACGGCGCGGCGCATCCGTCCGTCGGGGCGACGGTCGCGATCTCGCAGGGGTCGATGGCGGTGCCGGCGTCCGCGCGGAACGTGCTGCTGGTCGCCGGCGGCCTGGAGTTCCCCGCGTATCGGGACGGCGCCGTCCAAGCGCTGCACGCCGTCCACCCGGAGGGGCGGCCCGGCGCGACCTACGGCGATCCGCGCGACGGGACGGCGCGACGGGCCGTCATCGTCGGCGGTGTCGAGCACGTCGGCGTGCTGTTCAGCCCGCGCACCCATCGCGAGACCGGCGCCTGGTTCGACGCGGCGTTCGGGCGGCACTCGGCTCCGGTCTCCGACGTGCGCGCCGTCCAGCGCGCGGGGTCGGCGCTGCTGCTTCACCTCGCGGCCGTGCTGACCTTCGGGGCGATCGCCTCGGCGCTGCTCGGGCGGCCCTCGGACGCCCGCGAGGCGCGCCGCCGCGTCCCGGTGCGGTTCGCGCTGCTCGCGGCGGCGTTCGCGGCCGGGGTCGCGGTGCCCGTGATGGGGGTCTTCCGGTTGCCGCTCGCGGTGGCCGGTCCGCTCGCCGGGTTCTTCGGCGTCGCCGGCGTGGTGGCGCTCGTCTGCGCGAGGGACCCCGGCTTCCTCGGGGGCCGGCCCCGGGCGCGGACGGTGGCGGCGGCGGCCGTCCTCGTCGCCTTGACCGTGGTGTCGTTCGCCGTCCCGGCCCAGCTGGGGTGGGCGCACGCGGTGCCGGTGGGCCCGCGGGTGTGGGCGCTCGTCCCGATCACCGCGGGCACCGCCCTGTACTGCCTGGGGGTCGAGGCGCTGTGCGCCGGACATGATCGGCCGACCGCCATCGGCGTGCACGCCTGGGCGGCGACGGCCGCGCTGGCCGCCCTCCTCGCGGCCGCCCTCGTCGGGGCCGTCTCGCCGTTCGTGCTGCTGGTGTCGCCGCTGATCGCCGGACTCCTGGCCTGGCAGGGCGTCCAGGCGGCGGCGCTGCGCTCGATCCGGGCCCCGGCGTGGGCGACCGCGCTCGTCGGCGGCGTCCTGCTGGCCTGGCCCCTCGCGGTCACCATGCCGATCACCTGACGTCCGGTGAGCTCACCGCGCGAAGCGCAGGACGTGGTCGGCGTCGGCGGCGGCGAACGCCAGGAGGCGGGCCGCCTCCTCCCGGACCGGCTCCTCGTCGGGGAGGGGCGCGAGAAGGTCCACGGTCAGCTCGGCGCGGGCCGCCTTCCGGTCGTGCTTGAGCGTCCAGGTGCCGTGGACCCGCCCGTCGACGAGGACGGTCGGCTTGGTGACGGCCCCCACGCACACGGCTTTGCGCTGCTCGTCCGTCATCATGCGGCTCCGGTCGGAGTAGGCGAGGATCAGGTTGTCGAAGGCCGGGAGGAAGCGGACAGGCGCGGGGGCGTCGGCGTCCGGGAGCGGCATGCCGGGAAGGTCGAAGAGCTCCGCGCCGCTCTCGTCCCGGTAGGTCCGCAGGGACGGGCGGAGCTCCTCGAAGGCGGCGTCCATGCGGCGCAGCCCGGACCACATCTGGAAGTCCTTGACGGAGGCCGGGCCGAACGCGGCCAGGTAGCGGCGGATCAGCCGCTCCGGCGACTCCGGGGAGAGCGGGCGGCCGATCCACTCCTCCGCCAGGGCGAAGGGCGTCGCGCCGCCGGTGTTCCACGTCCCGCTGGGCGGCGGATGGACGACGGAGACCAGCGCCTGCGCCGACCAGCCGAGCGCCTGGAGGTCGCGGTCGGGCCAGCGCTCGGCGAGGGCGCGGGCGAGCTGGGGGCGGGTGAGGGTCCGCCCCCGCAGGAGCCTGCGCGCCTCGGCGGCGAGCCCGTCCAGGTCCCAGTCCCGGGTGGCGCTGCCGAAGGCCGCCTGGCGTCCGCGCAGGACGCTCTCCTGGACGAGGGGGCGCATCCACAGGAAGTCGGCGGTGGAAGCCAGGTGCTGCGTCCCCCGAAGGATCGTGCTGCGCACGGCGGACCGGTCATAGAGCAGGCCGGTGAGGTCGTCCCGGCGGAAGCCCTCCAGCCGCGTCCAGAGTCCGATGTACGGCATGTTGGTCTCCTGGGCCTGGATGGCGACGAGCCGTTCGACCGCTTCCAGGAGGGGCACGCCGGAGCGCTCCAGGAGCAGCTGCCGCTCAAGCGCCGCCCGGTTCAGCGTCCGGCGATCCAGTGTCCGCGTCATACCGCCAGTCTACCAGAACGGAATGCTCTATTCCGCAATTGGGCCCGTATCATCGAGCCGGGAAGGTAGGTGGTGATGTGCGTTACGTTGCCTACATCGGCAACCTGACCCGGCTCGCGGTCGAGCTGGTCAACGGGGACGAGCCCAGCGAGCTGCGGCGGGAGTTCTTCCAGCAGCACGACGTGGTGGAACCGGACGACCCGGGGGACCTCCTCCCGGCCCTGCGCGACGCGGTCGCGGCCGTCGCCGACGGCGGACCGCCCCTCCCGGTCAACCTCCTCCTGGACCGTTTCCCGCCCGCGATGCGCGTCGCCGAGCACGACGGCGACGGCCCGCACCTGCACTTCGCCCGCGACGGCGAGGACGGCGTCCAGTGGCTCGGCCGAAGCTGCGCCGCCGCCCTCGCCCACGTCCTGTGCGGGGACCCCGACGTCACCGTGGGCCGCTGCCGCGCGGACGGCTGCGCCCGCTTCTACGTGGACGAGTCCCGCAACCGCAGCCGCCGGTTCTGCTCGAACGCCTGCGCGAGCCGCACGACCGTCGCCGCCCACCGCGCCCGCCGCCGGGCGAGCCGGTGAGCGCTACCCGGCGCCCTCCCGGTACACCTCCACCGCGTACCGGAGGCGGGCCCCGACGAGCAGCGCCTCGTCCTCCGGGCACCCGAGGAGCCGGGTGACCAGCTCGACGATCTGGTCGTCGGTCAGATCCGGTTCGAGCTCGGCGACGTGCCCCACGATCTCGACCAGCTCGGGCCGCTTGTAGGACGCGATCGACCGCCCCCGCCGAACCCGCGTCTCCCCGACCGACCGCCGCTGCGCCGCCCCTTCCGCCTCCTGCGCAGCAGGCCGCACGTCTTCCGCCCGTGCCGAACCCTCCCCCCGCGAACGAGGCTGCGCAGGTTGCGGACGCTGCTCCTGCGCGGATTCTGGCTGCGAGGAAACCTCCGCCTGCGAACGATGCGCCGCTGGTTGCGGCCGCTGCTGCTGCGCAGGCTCGGACTGCGGAGGGACCTCCGCCTGCAAGCGGGGCTGCGGCTGCGAGGACTCCGTCCGCGAGCGAGGCTGGCTCTGTTGCGGGCGCTGCTGCTGCGCGGGTTCTGATTGGGGCGGGATCTCCGCCTGCGAGCGGGGGCGCGGCTGTCGTGGCTGCTGCGGCTGTGAGGGCTCCGTCCGCGAGCGAGGCTGCTCCTGTTGCGGGCGCTGGGGGCGCTGCTTCTGTGAGGGGTCGGTCTCTTGTGGGCTAGGTGCGCCCGGTTGTGGGGGTTGTGTTTCCGCCGTGGTTTCCCTCTGCGGGCGGGGTTGGGCTTGTTCTGGGGGATGGGCCTGCTGGGGCGGCTTCGGGCTCTGTGAGGGGTTCGGCAGCGGGCCGGGTCTGCCCCAGAGCGCGGGGATGTCCGAGCGGCCGGGAGGCGGGGCGTGCCCGGCCTCCGGGACGCGCGGGTCGGGGCCCGTGGCCTGGGCGCCCGGCTCCTGGGCGGGCTCGTCCCACCTCATGGCGTCCAGGCGCCGGGGCGGAAGGCTGCCGCCGCGCCCGCCCGGCCGGCCCTGGTCCTGCGGCTCTCGCCGGGGCGCGTCCAGACGTCGGGGCGGTGCGCCTTGCCCGGACGCGCCGGTGCCGGGACGCACAGGCGGTCGAGCGCGCACGTCCCGCTGCGTCACGTCCGGCCGCTCCCCCGCGCGCGGGTCACGGCCCCCCAGACCGGGGCCGGGACGCGGTTCTCTCGGTCGTTCCAGCGGGCGCGGGTCGCGCGGCCTCGTTCCTGCTTCCTTCCGCGGAGCCTCGGGCGGGACGGCGGCGGGCGGCCGCGACCGGAGGTCTTCTCGCGTCGCTTCCGGGCGCGGGGGCTGGATCGGGATGTCCCGTTGGGTCACGTCCGGGCGCTCGGACAGGGGGCGCGCAGCGGGAGGAGGCGGGGTGCGGGGAGTGGTGAGGGCGGTGAAGAGCGTGGTGGTGGGGGTTATCGCTTCGTGCAGGTGGGACGGGAGGCGGGGGCTCGGCGGCGGGCCCTCGGGAGGGGGGAGGTCGGGGCCGGACGGGCCGACGAGGATGGTGCGGGGCGCGTGCCAGAGGACGAAGAGGGCCTCGGCGCCGGCCTCGTGCTCGCCGTCCACGATGACGACGTCGAAGTCGTCCGGAGCGGGCGGGAGGACGTCCGGGACGCGCCACAGCGGCAGGATCCACGCGGGGACGATGTCGGGTCCGGAGCGGGCGAGGGCGGACGCCGCGGCGCGGGCGGCGGTGAGGTCGGCGCGGGCCTCGCGCAGGGCGCCCTCGGCCTCGGCGAGGGCGTCGCGGAGGCGGTCCGCGGCGGCGGGGCCGGTGGAGGCCGCGCGGCGGCGGGCCCACGTCCAGGCGTCGTCCCAGCGGCGGGCGCGGTCGTGCCAGACGTCGTCGCCGTCGGTGGCGATCATGAGGTGGGCGAGGTCGGGGTGGACGGCGCGGACGCGGGCGACCAGCTCCTCGCAGCGGATCTGCCGGGAGCGCTCGTGCCGGGCCTCGGCGAGGGCGCCGAGGGCGCGGCCGTAGGCGGCGGCGTCGCGGGCGTCGACGGCCGCGAGCGCGGCGCGGAGCTCGGGGGGATCGTCGGCGTCAACGGGGCCGATCGAGTCGCGGAGGGCGTCGAGGTCGGCGGTGGCGCGGCTGACGCCGAGCCCTTCGAGGGCGTTGCGCAGGGCCGCGGCGTAGTCGTGCCACTGGATCGGGTGGACGAGCGGGACGCGGAAGCCGGAGCGTTCGAGGAGCCGCCGCGTCGAGTCCAGGGCGGTCATCGCGTCGCGGACGCGGGCGAGCCGGGCGTGCGCGCGGACGAAGCGGGCGACGCGCTCGCCGGGCGGCAGGTCGGCGGGGAAGGAGATGCCGGCGGCCTCCCACACGTACTGCAGCTCCCGGCAGGTGATCCGCACCATGAGGTCGGTGTGGGCGATGTCGAGCAGCTCCGGCGTGGTCGGCGCCGCGCCGTCCACCTTGACCGTGGCGAGGAGGGGCTCGGCCTGGCGCTGGGCGGCGGACCGCAGCGGGCCGCGCTTGAGGACGCCGCCGTCGGCCAGGTAGGCGCGCAGGTCCTGGGCGGCGGCGGCGAGGCCGCGCAGGTCGGCGTCGGCGGGCAGCTCGACGCGGTGGCCGCTCAGCTCGCCGAGGGCGCGCTCGGCCCACTGCGCGCGGGCCGTCATCTCCACGACGCGGGCCCAGATGAGGGGGCGCCGCTCGGCGAGGGCGTCGCCGAGGGCGCGGACGGCGAGGTCGGAGGGGTTCCAGCCGCCCGGGTGGCCTTCCAGGCCGAGGTCGCGGAGCGCGGCGGCGACGACGGAGGCGTCCCCGTCGAGGCGGGCGAGGAGGGTGACGTCGCTGTCGCGCAGGAGCTGCGACAGCTCGGTCCTGGACCGCTCGGCGCGCTCGGCGGCGGCGGCCTCCGCCTCGATCAGGGTGCGGACGTAGGCGGCGCTCGGCAGCGCGCCCGGGTCGACGTCCCGCTGCTCGGTGCGGGCCTTGCGCTCGGCGGTCTCCTCCGCGAGGAGGACGACCAGTTCGGCGGCCTCGGAGCGGGAGATCGGCGGGCCCGGCGGCAGGTCGGGCCGGACCGGCATCCACGACAGCTCGGGCTCCTCGCCGCGCAGGTCGGGCGGCGGCTCCGCCGGCCCGCCGCCGCGCAGGCGCTCGGTGATCTCGGCGACCCGCAGGGCGGCGGCCTCCTCGCGCTCGGCGAGGGCGTCGAGGTCGGGTTCGCCCCCGGCGCGGACCGCCTCGGCCACGCGGGCGGCCATGGCCGCGTCGGTGGCGGTGAGGGCGGCGAGGCCGGGCGGGAGCGCGCCGCGCAGGGCGGCGGACGCGGCCGGGCCGGACGTGGCGACGAGTACCCGGCGGCCCCGCGCCAGCAGCCCGGCCAGCAGGTCGGGGACGGTCTCCGGCGCCCGCTCCGGTAGGTGCATGACCTGGGGCTTCAGCTCGGGCGAGACGAACCGCGCGACCCCCTCGGGGACGCCGCGCGGCAGCAGGCTCAGGAGCCTGGCGTGGTGGTCGGCGACGGCCTCGCGGCCCGCCGGGCGGACGACGAGGGCGGGCGCGAGGCGCAGCCGGGGGACGGGCGAGGCGGCGTCGGCGTCGGGCGTCCAGTCCTCGCGGTAGTCGGCGGGGCTCGTCAGCGCGACCTGGCACCATTTGCGCAGGACGTCCCCGACGGAGGCGTTGAGCCCGAAGCCCTGCCCGGCCTGGACGGCGTCGGCGATCCAGTCGGCGGGCCGGAAGCCGGGGTGCCCGGACAGCAGTTCCCGGTCGCGCAGGGTCGTGTGCCCGGTGAGGACGACGTCGACGCGTTCGGTCCGCTCGTCCAGGACGATCCGGACGGGCGTGCTCAGCAGGTGGTCGTGGACGGCGGGCCGCCACGACAGCAGGCCCGTCGCGAGGACCGCTTCCTCGCCGGCGAGCTCGCGCAGGACGCGGTACCAGGTGCGCAGGGCGAGCCAGCCGTCGAACTCCTCCAGCACGACCGGCGGCGTCAGCGGGATGACCGGGATGCTGAACAGCACCTCGCCGGGCCCGGCGTCGGCCTCGACGTAGACGTCGCCGGGCAGTCCGGCGAGCCAGTGGACGTGGTCGTGGTCGGCGAGGTCGCGCGAGGGGCGCCGCCGGGCCCGCGCCAGATCGCGCAGGTACCCGAGCAGTCGCGCCGCGTGGTCTGCCTCCCGCGCGGCGGCGTCGTCCAGGGCCCGGCCCGTCCGGCCGGGACCCGGAGCCTCGTCAGGCACCGCGGCTCCTCCCCACGGGAATGCTGGTGCCCCGATCTAACACCCCCGGGCGGCCCCGGTCGAGCGCAATCGTTGATCTTGAGTCAGCGGGCGCCGGCCATGTGGCGGTCCTCGTTCGGCATCATGACCCAGAGGACCAGGTAGACGACGAACTGCGGGCCGGGCAGCAGGCACGAGAGCAGGAACAGGATCCGGACGGTCCACGGGGTCATGCCGAACCGGCGCGCGAGGCCGGCGCAGACCCCGGCGATGACGCGGTCGCGGCGCGGACGATAGAGGCCGTTCATGGGTTCTTCTCTCCCCGATTCGTCGAGCGGTGAACGCGGCCGCGGTCTTCGCGGCCACGTCTCTCACGCTACGAACCGGGCAGGCGACCTCACATCGCTCTCGCGGCCTGTTCCCCGCTGCTACCTCAGGAGTACGGGACGTCCCCTAGGGGGCGGCGGGCCGGCCGGCGTTGTGCTCGGCGACCAGGCTCGGCAGGGCGGCGAGGTCGTCGAGCACGAACAGGCACTCGCCGAGCGCTTCGTCGTCCCTCTGGATGTTGCCCCACGGGCCGCGGCGCAGGAACGCCGCCCGCATCCCGAACGCCAGGGCGGGCCGGACGTCGTTGTCGATGCGGTCCCCCACGTACAGGACGCGGTCGGGCAGCACGTCGGCGAGCTGGGCGCAGCGCTCGAAGAACTCGTGGGACGGCTTGCTGACGCCCCACACGTCCGAGATGCCGACGACGTCCGCGTCCAGGGCCAGCTCCGCCATCTGCTCGGCCGCCTGGACCGGCTGGTTGCCCGCGATCCCGACGTACATGCCCTGGTCGCGCAGGCCCGACAGGCACGCCCGCGCGTCGGGGTAGAGGTCGTCCGGCCCGAACCCGTTCGGGACGCCCGCCTCCGCGCGGCGCCGCTCCTCCTCTTCCAGGTCGAACCCCGGCCGGAAGTACTCGAACAGGTCCGTGTGGTCGCCGCCGGTCGCGAGCAGCGCGCCGAGCTTGGTGAGGAAGGTGTGCCTGGGCACGCCGAGCCAGTCGGCCCAGCGCCCGTAGATCTCGCCCTCGTTGACGAGGGTCTCGCCGATGTCGAAGAACACGGCCTGGATGGAGCGCGGCGCGGGGAGGCCCGCCGCGTACTCGGAGGAGCCGGCGCGCTCGCCGGCCGCCGGCTCGGCGGCCGGGGGGATGCGGGGGGAGGCGTTCACTTGGCGGCCAGGTCCACTGAGGTGCCGGGAGTGAGGCGCACGAACTCCTTGCCGAGTTCGTCGCCGGCACTGGTGAGGACGCGTTCCATCACCTGGAGGCCGATGTCGTTCAGCAGCCCGTCGTGGATGGCGAAGGCGCGCCCCGGGCGGACCTCGCGCGTGTACTCGTACAGGTCGAGGGCGCGCATCCAGGGCGCGTTGCCGGGCAGGCACAGCGTCGGGACGGGCTCGGACGGGACGGTCAGCGCGTCGCCCGGGTGGAAGACCTCGCCGTCGACCAGGAACCCGACGTTCGGGACGGGCGGCAGGTCGGGGTGCATGAGCTCGTGGTCCTCGCCGTAGACGTGGACGTCGAAACCGGCGATCGTGACGGCGTCGCCGTGGCCGACCTGGTGGACGCGTCCGCCGAGGTCGGCGAGGTTCTCGGCCACGGCGCGGGACGTCCACGCCTCCAGCTCGGGGCGCTCGGCCATCGCGGCGCGCAGCGCGTCGGGGTCGAAGTGGTCGAAGTGCTCGTGGGTGATCAGTACGGCGTCGGCGGCGGCCAGCGCGTCCCCGGCCTCGCTGAACGAGCCGGGGTCGATGACGATCGTGCGGTCGTCCTCGGTGAGCTGCACGCACGCGTGTCCGAGCTTGGTGAGGCGCATCCGGCGATTTTTTCACGGGTGCGGCCCCGCCCATTGACCACCCCCCGGACCGTTGATAGAACACGTTCTAATTCGGGCGCGACCCCGGCCAGCAGGCACGGCAAGGAGGCGGTGCGATGCCCGTTCCCGACCAGCGCGACCCCGAGATCACCCGGCGGGCCCTCACGCGGTGGCTGGACGGCCATCTGCCCGGGGTCCGCATCCCGCACGTGGAGACCCCGCAGACCAGCGGCTTCTCCAACGAGACCCTGCTCTTCGAGGCCGAGTGGGACGGCGGCGGCGGGCCGAGACGCGAGCCGCTCGTCGCGCGGGTCGCCCCGGAGAAGTACCAGATCTTCCCCGAGCCGCGGTTCGAGGAGCAGTACCGGCTGATGCGGATCCTGGACGAGCGCACCGCCGTCCCGGTGCCGCCGATCCGCTGGTACGAGCCGTCCCGCGACGTCCTCGGCGCCCCGTTCTTCGTGATGGGCCGCGTCGACGGGCGCGTCCCGACCGACATGCCGCCGTACCACATGGACGGCTGGGTGACCGGAGTGCCGCCCGGTGAGCGGGCCGCGATGTGGTGGTCCACCCTGGAGATCATGGCGCGGCTGCACCGGCTGGACGTCGGCGAACTGGGTCTCGGCTTCCTGGACCAGCCCGCCTGGGGGGCGCCGGGCCTCGACCAGCGGCTCAACTACTACGAGCACTACCTGGGCTGGGCCTACCGGGGGCCGCAGGAGACGGCGCTCAGGGCGCTGGAGTGGCTGAAGGCGAACCGCCCCGACGAGCCGGACGACCCCGTCGCGCTGTGGGGCGACGCCCGCATCGGCAACGTGATCTTCCAGGACGGCGCGCCCGCGGCGGTGCTGGACTGGGAGGGCGCCGTGCTCGGCGCGCCGGAGGAGGATCTCGCCTGGTTCATGTTCCTGGACCGGCACCACTCCGAGGGCGTCGGCGCCGCCCGGCTGGAGGGCTTCCCCTCCTACGAAGAGACCGTCGCCCGCTACGAGGAGCTGCTCGGACGCCCGATGCGGCACATGGCGTACTACGAGATCCTGTCCGGCTTCAAGTTCTCGGTGATCATGG
The DNA here is from genome assembly GCF_040492065.1 of Actinomadura sp. NPDC000929. Lineage (NCBI taxonomy): Bacteria > Bacillati > Actinomycetota > Actinomycetes > Streptosporangiales > Thermomonosporaceae > Actinomadura > Actinomadura sp. NPDC000929. The sequence goes on from NZ_JBEUPA010000057.1 coordinate 17,714, forward strand.
CGCGGATCGGCCAGGCGATGATCGACTTCGGCTGGATCGAGGAGACGGCCGACTTCCCCTACGACAACAACTGCACGCAGCTGCTCGCCCGCATCCTGGGAGGGGACCGGTGACGCTCTCGCCGCTCGACGACTACCCGATCCACCAGGCGCCGGAGGTGATGCGGCACGTCACCACCTCCGACCGGAACTTCTACGACCGGTACTACTTCAACGTCCACCCGTGCTCCGACGAGCTGATGATGATCATCGGGATCGGGCAGTACCCGAACCTCGGCGTCATGGACGCGTTCGCGGTCGTGCGGCGCGGACCGGTGCACAAGGTCGTCCGGGCGTCCCGCGAGCTGGGCGACGACCGGATGGACACCACGGTCGGGCCGTTCCGCGTCGAGGTGGTCGAGGGGCTCAAGCGGCTCCGGGTCGTCCTGGACGAGACCGAGCACGGCCTCTCGTTCGACCTCGCCTGGGAGGGCACGGTCCCGGCCACGCTGGAGCCGCCGCACTACCTGCGCTGGCAGGAACGCGTCGTCTTCGACTCCCGCCGTCTCGCGCAGACAGGCCGCTGGACGGGCACCATCACGGTCGACGGCGAGACCATCGAGGTCACACCCGACCACTGGTGGGGCTCGCGCGACCGCTCCTGGGGCATCCGGCCCGTGGGCGAGCCGGAGCCGCCCGGCATCCAGGTGAAGAACGCGGGCACGTTCTACTGGCTGTACGCGCCGATGCAGTTCGAGGACCACGCCATCTTCTGCATCGTGCAGGAGGACGAGAAGGGCCGCCGCATCCTGGAAGAGGCCACCCGCGTGTGGCCTGACCGCGAGCCCGAGTATCTGGGACGTCCCGAATACCGCCCGGAGTACGCGGAGGGCACCCGCGACGTGGTCACGGCGACGCTGCGTTTCGCTCCGCCCGGCGGGGAGCCGTTCGAGGTGAGGGCGACGCCGATCCTGCCCGTCCACCTCATGGTCGGCACCGGCTACGGGCTGGAGCCCGACTGGAAGCACGGCATGTACCAGGGACCCGACCTGAAGGTGCAGGGCGTCGCCTACGACACCCGCAAGCCGGACGACGCGGCCCGCATGTGGGGCATGGTCGACGCGGTCGGCCGCTACGAGTACCTGGACGGGGCGCAGCCCACCGCCGCCGCCACCGGCTACGGCCTGTTCGAGTACTGGGCCCTCGGCCCCCACCCCTCCTTCCCGGGCTGACCGGTGCCCGGAGCCCCGGCGGGCCCTGACTCCGTCCGCGCGGACGCACGGCCCGGGCGGTCGGCGGGGGGAGTGATCTATCTGCGACACTGGCGCTCGTGACGACCCCGCCCTCACGCGACCCCCTGGACGCGGGACGTTCGTTCCGGCGAAGACCGGACCGGCAGGCGCGCGACCGCTCCCCCGCCTGGCGCGACCAGCCGCGCGCCCTGGCCTGCGCGGTGATCGCGGCGTTCGCGTTCCTCACCGCGGCGGCGTTCGTGTTCGCCGTGGTCGCCGTCGTCGCGGCGATGCGCTGACACGCGGGGAGAACACGAGACCGGGGCGGCCCGGCGGGCGCGCCCCGGTCTCGCCTCCAACGTCAGGTGGGGGTTCCCTCCGACCCCTCGGCGATGGTGAAGGCCACGTCGCCCTGCGGGTCGACCTGGGCGTCGAGGGTCTTGTCGTCGAGCATCTCGGCGACCGTGGGCTCCAGGTACACCTTGGCGCCCTCTTCCTCCACGACCTGGTCGCCGGCCTCGGGGGCCGGGGCCACCGAGAGCCGCAGGGCGTCCGAGCCGTCGAGCCCGGACTCGATGCGGATGCCGGTCTCGGGCGGAAGCTCCGGGTTGGCGGTCACCGTACGGATGACCTGGACGGCACCGCTGGTCAGCGTGAGCACGATCAGCTCCTCACGTCTCTTCGTTCTCTGTCGGGATTTGCCCCACCCTCCCCGCTGCTCCCGGCCGTAAACATCGGGACGTGATCGAACGATCTCAGTCCGCACTCGGGGCGAGCGCCCGCACCGCCTCCGCCGGGGACAGGCCCCCGCCCGGGACGACCGCCAGCACCGGCGTGGTGAGGCCGTTGTCGACGTACTCGCGGACGCGGGCCCGGCACCGCTCCGGGGAGCCGTGCACGATCAGGTCGTCCACCACCTCGTCCGGGATGGCCTCCAGCGCCCTCTTCCGGTCGCCGGCCGCCCACGCCTCGTTCATCGGGGCCAGCGCCTCGCCGCGTCCCAGCCACTCGTGGAACGCCCGGTAGACGGGGACCGTCATGTACGCGGCGATCATCCAGCGGCCGATCGCGCGCGCCTCCTCGGCATCGCCCGTGGGGCAGACGAACAGCCGCGCGATCAGCTCCGGCCCGTCGCCGAGGGCGCCGCGGACCGTCCGGACGTCCTTCGGCGCGAGCCAGTTGGTGATCGCGCCGTCGGCCTCGCGGGCGGCGAGCCGCAGCATGCCGGGGCGCAGGGCCGCGAGGACGATCGGCGGCGGCGTCGCCGGTGCGCTCTCCAGCTTGAAGCCCTTCACGGCGAAGGTCTCGTACTCCTCCTTCACCTTCTCCCCCGCGAGCGCCCTGCGGAGGAAGCGCAGCGTGTCGCGGGTGCGCTTGTAGGGCTCGTCGAACGGGATGCCGTTCCAGCGCCGCACGATCGTGTCGGACGAGGTGCCGATGCCCAGCACGAAGCGTCCCGGCGCGAGGTCGGCGAGGGTGGCGGCCTGCTGGGCGAGCAGGGCGGGCCCGCGCGTGTAGACCGGCACGATCGCCGGCCCGAGGCGCAGCCCCGGGTCCCACTGCGAGGCGAGCGCCAGCGGGGTGAAGGCGTCGGCGCCGTTGGTCTCGGCCGACCAGGCGTCGGTGTAGCCGAGCCCGGACAGCCCGGACACGATCTCGCGGTGCTCGGCCAGCGGGAGGCCGGTCAGCGGAATGGTCAGTCCCCAGCGTGACATGCGCTTCTCCCTGTTCCCGTGTTCGCGGGCGTTCCTGTGTTCGTGGGCGGGCGGTCAGGCGATCGAGGGCCGGATGGTGGCGCCGCCGTCCACGACGAGCGTCTGCCCGGTCATCCAGGACGAGGCGTCGCCCGCGAGGAACACCGCGGCGTTGGCGATGTCCTCGGGCTCGCCAATGCGGCCGAGCGGCATGTACTTGCTGATCTCGGCCTCGTTGTTCTCCCACAGGGCGCGGGCGAGGTGCGTCTTGACCAGGCCGGGCGCGATGCAGTTCACGCGGACCTTCGGGGCCAGCTCCATCGCGAACTGCCGGCTGAGGTGGATCACGGCGGCCTTGGTGGCGTTGTAGTAGCCGATGCCGTGCTCGGTGAGCATGCCGCCGACCGAGGCGATGTTGATGATCGCGCCGCCGCGCTCGGCGAGGGAGGCGCGCAGCGCCAGCTGCGTCCACTGCACGACCGCGAACTGGTTGACCTGGACGGTCTTGGCCGCGGCGGCGGGCTCGATGTCGGCCATCGGGCCGAAGTAGGGGTTCGTGCCGGCGTTGTTGACCAGGACGTCGAGGCCGCCGAACTCGGCGACGGCCGCGTCCACGCAGGCCGCGGCCTGCTCGGCGTCGCCGACGTGGGCGGCCTTGGCGAGGACGCCCGCGCCCGGGTGCGCCGCGCCGATCTCCTTGGCGACCTCGTCCAGCGCCTCCTGCTTGCGGGAGGACAGGACGACGTTCGCCCCCTCGGCGGCGAGCGCGGTGGCGATCGCCTTCCCGATTCCCCGGGACGCCCCGGTGACCAGCGCCGTCTTGCCCTCTAGACCAGTCCGCATCCGCACGCTCCCTGCCTGTCCGCACCCTGAGGGCCTGCCTGTTCGCACCCTGCGGGCGGCATCACCAGAATCCGACTCGGTTCACTGTACCGAAGTGACTGACGAGTCAGTTAGGTGGGTTCGCGTGGTCCGTCCCGCTCACCGGACACGTCCCGTTCGGGGCGCTCGCCCGGTTGTTACGCTGCGCCCGGTCGGAGACGAGGAGGACCGCGTGACCACGACCAAGGAACGCCGTCCGGCGATCGAGGGCTGGTTCGCCGCCGCGGACGGCGACGTCAGCCTGCTGGGCACCCGCTGCGGCGCCTGCGGAACGCCGTACTTCCCGCGCAACGAGCTGGCCTGCCGCAACCCGGCCTGCACCGGCCCGAAGGACGGCTCCGAGCTGGAGCCGTACGCGCTGTCGCGGCGCGGGCGCGTCTGGTCGTACGCCGACTCCCGGTACAAGCCGCCGCCTCCCTACGTCTCCCCCGACCCCTTCGTCCCGTACACCGTCGCGGCCGTCGAACTCGAAGCCGAGCGCATCGTCGTCCTGGGGCAGGTCGCCCCCGGCCACACCGTCGACGACCTCGCGGTCGGCATGGAGGTCGAGCTGACCGAGGGCGTCCTCTACGAGGACGACGAGGCCGAGTACACCGTCTGGATGTGGAGGCCCGTGAAATGACGCGCGACATCGCCGTGCTGGGCGCGGGCATGCATCCGTGGGGCAAGTGGGGCCGCAACTTCGTCGAGTACGGTCTCGCGGCGGCGCGGGCCGCGCTCGCCGACGCCGGCCTCGCGTGGACGGACGTCCAGTACGTGGCGGGCGCGGACACCATCCGCAACGGCTACCCGGGGTTCATCGCGGGCGCGACGTTCGCGCAGGCGCTCGGCTGGTCGGGCGCGCGCGTGTCCAGCTGCTACGCCGCGTGCGCGTCCGGGGCGCAGGCCATCAACAACGCGCGCGCGCAGATCCTCGCGGGTCTCTGCGACGTCGCGCTGGTCGTGGGCGCCGACGCCGCGCCGAAGGGCTTCTTCAAGCCCGTCGGCGGGGACCGCCCCGACGACCCCGACTGGCTCCGCTTCCGCCTGTTGGGCGCCACCAACCCCATCTACTTCGCTCTGTACGCGCGTCGGCGGATGGCGATGTACGGCGCGACCCTGGACGATTTCGCCGCCGTCAAGGTGAAGAACGCCCGGCACGGGCTGTCGAACCCGAACGCCCGGTACCGCAAGGAGGTGACCGTGGAGGACGTACGCGAGTCCGCCGTGGTCGCCGATCCGCTGCGGCTGCTGGACATCTGCGCCACCAGCGACGGCGGCGCGGCGCTCGTCCTGACGTCCATGGAGTTCGCGCGCGGGCACGGCATCGCCGACCCGGTGCGCATCCCGGCGCTGTCGACGGCGACGCCCACGTTCCCGAAGACCGTCCTGGACCTGCCCGACTTCGCGACGGACTCGGCGATGACCGTCCCGGAGCCCGAGCGGCCGTTCCGGTCCGCGATCGCGCACGCCGCCTACGAGGAGGCGGGCATCGGCCCCGAGGACCTGTCGCTCGCCGAGGTCTACGACCTGTCCACCGCCCTCGAACTCGACTGGTACGAGGACATCGGCCTGTGCGAGAGGGGCGGCGCCGAGGAACTGCTCCGCTCGGGCGCCACGGCTCTCGGCGGCCGCGTCCCGGTCAACCCGAGCGGCGGGCTCGCCTCCTTCGGCGAGGCGATCCCGGCCCAGGCGATCGCGCAGGTCTGCGAGCTGACCTGGCAGCTGCGCGGCCAGGCCGAGGGCCGCCAGGTGGAGAACGCGCGGGCCGGCATCGCCGTGAACCAGGGCCTCTTCGGCCACGGCTCCGCCGTCATCACCGTCCGCTGACCGGAACGGCTAGGCGACGGTGAAGCCGTCGCAGGTCAGGTAGTAGGCGTCGCCGTTCGGGCGGACGTGGAACCAGATGACCGTCCAGTCGCCCTTCATCAGCGGGTAGGTGCCGTTTCCGGCGCCCTCCCATTTGAACTCCGACGGGTAACGCATGTTCAGCCACGCGGCCTGGCCGGGGTACATGTGCGGCTTGCTCTGCACCACCCCGGTGACGCCGTTGCCCTGCTGCTCCACCGGCGGACGGACCTGGATGGCCACGTAGTACTTGGCCGGGTCCGCGTACTTGAAGCGCAGGCCGAACTCGACGGTCTTCTCGGTGTACGGCTGGCGCGGTACCGACGTCTGGGTGTCGTTGGTGAGGTCGAAGTCCTCCGGACGGGCGGCGGGCTGGCATGTCTTGGCCGCCTGGGTCCACCGGAGGTCCGCGATGTCGGCGGGCTGCTTGATCAGGATCCGGTCGGGCGGGACGCCGTTGGCCGCGGCCGAAGTCCTGCTGCCGGGGGTCGAGCCCGCGGGATCACCGGTCGCGGTGCCGCCCTGCGTTCCCTGCCCGGCCCGGGGCTTGTTCCGGTTCTCGTCGCCGCCGCCGTCCCCGTTGAGGACGAACCGCGCGAGCAGGGCGCCCACCAGGACCACGGCGGCCACCCCGGCGCCCGCCGCGATGACGGCGGCGCGCGACCGTCCGCGCGAGACGCCCGGGACCGTCCTCGTGCGGTCGGCCGGGACGAGCCCCGACGCGACCGCGTCGGTGACGCTGGCGGGCATCGGCGCCGGAACGCCCACGATCCGCCGGTAGGCGGGGTCGGCGGCGAGGGGGCCGAGCGCGGGCAGCTGCTGGAGCAGCCGCTCCAGCGGGATCCTGGCCTCCGGCTCCTTCGCGGCGCACTGCCGGACCAGCCCGGCGACGCGCGGGTCGACGCCCTCCAGGTCGATGTCACCGCTGAGCGTCCGGTGGATGATCGCCTCGATGCGCCCGCCGCCGAACGGGGGCCGTCCCGTCGCGGCGTAGGCGACCGTCCCGGCGAGCGAGAACACGTCCGACGCGGGAAGCGGCTGCTGCTCGCGGACCACCTCGGGCGCGACGAAACCGGGGGTGCCGTTCCACGCGCCGGTCTGGGTGATCTGCGTCTGGCCCTCGCCGCGCGCGATGCCGAAGTCGATCAGCCGCGGCCCGTCCGGGGCGAGGATCACGTTGCCCGGCTTGAGGTCGCGGTGCTGGACGCCGTGCCGGTGGATCTCCAGCAGCCCCTGCGCCAGTTCGGCGAGCAGCCGCACGCAGGTCTCGGGAGGCAGCGGCCCGTGCGCGGCCACCGCCTGACGGAGCGTCGGCCCGGGGACGTACTCCGTCGCCAGCCAGTACGGCGGCGCGTCCAGGCCGGCGCCGACCATCGCCGCGGCGAACCTGCTGCGCACCCGCTCGACGGTCGCGACCTCGCGCCGGAACCGGGCCAGCGCCGTCGGCCCCTCGAAGTCCTCCCGGATCACCTTGAGGGCGATATGCCGCCCGCTGGCGGTCAGCCCCAGATAGACCTGCCCCATGCCGCCGGCGCCCAGGCGCCCCAGCAGCGGATAGCCGCCGATCGCAGAAGGATCTTCCAGACGGAGTGCTTCCATACTTTCCCCGGCCCCTCGTCAACACGCACCGCCGCCAAATGATCTCATTCCGGGAGGAGCCGTGTGGACCGGGTTCTCAGTCGGCCTGGCGGGCCACGTGGAGGGCCCAGGCCACCAGGGGGGCCTGGAGCGGGAGGCGGGCGTAGGCGGCCGTGCGGAGGGGCAGCGGGCGGTGGCGCCAGTCGCGGGCCATCTTCACGTTGGCGGGGAAGACCGCCGCCATCAGGCCCGCCGTGGCGAGCGCGCCCGCCTTGCGGGTGCGGGGGTGGGCAACGGCCGCGGCGCAGGCCAGCTCGGCGACGCCGCTGAGGTAGGTCCAGGTTCGCGCGCCGCCGGGGAGCCGCTCGGGGACGAGCGCGTCGAACGGCTTCGGAGCGGTCATGTGGAGGGCGCCCATCCCGGCCATGAGCGCGGCCAGCCCGCGGTGCGCGTGTGACGACTCGGTCATCCCCGGAGTCTGTCAGATCGGACGGTCCGTCCAATAGTGGCGGCGCCGCCTCCCTGGTCGGATGGGGCGTGTGTGACCTAAATCACGGCATTGATCTGTGTGACCCCAGTCGTGGGGGTCACGTGTCTGATGTCACCGCTCGGGTGGATTCGCGAAGTTCGCAGCAGAGCTAGATTTGTACTGACCAGTCAGTTCAAAACCGGCTCTCCGGAAGGTCGCGATGACGTCCGATCACCAGACTCCAGGGGCGGCCGCCGTGGCCGGGGGGACCGCGGCGCCCGTCCCTGGACCCCGCCCGATCGGCTCAGGGGCTGGCGGGGGCCGCCCCGGAGCCGGCCCCGCGCCCGCGCACGGCTCGTCCGTGCGGGCGCGGGACCTCGGCGTGAAGGGGGCGCGGGGCTGGGTCTTCCGCGACGTCCACCTGGACGTCCCGGGCGGCGCGCTGGTCGCCGTCAGCGGCATCGCGGGCACCGGGCGGACCGCGCTGCTGCTCACGCTCGCCGGGCGGATGCGGCCCGCCGAGGGCACGGTCGCGGTGGGCGGCGTCACCGGGCTCAGGCGGATCCAGCGGGTCGCGGCCCTCGGGATCGTGCCGGGGGTGACCGAACTCGACCCGGCGCTGACCGTCCGGGAGCACGTCGACGAGGCGCTCGCGCTCCGCGAGGGCGTCCTCGGCAGGTTCCGCGGGCGCGAGGCCCGCAGGCGCCGGACCCTCGAACGGGTCGGCCTCGACGTCGCCCCCGGGACGCTCGCCGAAGAACTCGCGCCCGACGAAGCCCAGCTCCTGGGCGCCGCCCTGGCGCTCGCCGGAGATCCCGGGCTCCTCCTCCTCGACGACGTGGACGAGGGCCTGCCCGCCGACCGGCAGCGCGACCTGTGGCGGCGGCTCGCCGCCGTCGCCGCCGGCGGCGTCACCGTCATCGCGTCCTGCCACGACGCCGCGCCCGCCGAGGGCGTCGCCACGCACGCACTCCCCCTCTAGCAGAACCCCCAAGCCAGGAGACCCCCCGATGAGACTTCCCGCGTTGACCTCGGGACGCCTTGAGCTGCGCCGCTTCCAGCGCAACCGGCTGACCCGCGTCGCGATGGCCGGGCTCGTGCTGCTTCCGCTGCTCTATGCCGGTCTGTACCTCTGGTCCTTCTGGGACCCGTACGCGCGGCTCCAGCACGTTCCGGTCGCGCTCGTCGTCCAGGACCGGCCCGCCAAGGCCGGCGGCAGGACCGTCCACGCGGGGGCCGACCTGGCGGACGAGCTGAAGAAGCGCAAGGTCTTCGACTGGCGCACCGTCTCGGCGGCGAAGGCCGAGGAGGGCGTCCGGTCCGGGAAGTACTACATGTCGCTGACGATCCCCGCCGACTTCAGCGCGCGGATCGCGTCGCCGTCCGGGGACGGGACCCCCGCGCCGGCCGGGTTGCGGCTCCAGATGAACGACGCGAACAACTACGTCGTCGGGACGCTCGCCCAGGCCGCGTTCAAGGAGATCAGCGCCGCCGCCGGGAGCGAGGCGGTGCGCGGCTACCTCGACCAGATCTTCCTCTCCTTCGGCAAGCTGCACGGCGAACTCGGCAAGGCCGCCCAGGGCGCGGACGAGCTCGCGACGGGGGCCGGCCAGGCGCACGACGGCGCGGGCAAGCTCGCCGAAGGCGCGGGCAAGGCCGAGGCGGGCGCGGGGAAGCTGAAGGGCGGCATCGACGAGGCCCGCGCCGGCAGCGGCAGGCTGACCTCCGGCCTGGAGGAGCTCCGCACCGGAACCGGCCAGGTCGCCGCCGGAATGCAGCGGCTGACCGCGACCGTCGACCGCGCGGGCGACACCCTCGTGCCGCTGCTGAGGGAGAACGCCCCCGAGATCCGCCAGGCCGCGCTCGCCGTCGCCCAGGGGGCGGACGCCCTCGCCGACGGCGCCGGACGGCTTCCCGCCCAGACCGCCGCCGCCGTCCAGCGCGCGGAGAAGGCGCAGGCCGAGCTGGACGCCTACCTCGCCGCGCACCCGGAGGTCCCCGCGGACGTCCGCCAGGACCTCACCCGGGCGGCCGCGCAGGTCGTCGCCGTCGCGAAGCAGGTGGACGGATACATCAGCGACCGCACCGGCGACCTGCGCAAGGTCGCGGCCGACGCCCGCACGGTCGAGCGGGCCGCCCGCAAGATCGCCAAGGACGCGCCTTCCCTGGCCGCCAGGGTCGAGAAAGCGCGCCGGGACGTCGACCGCCTCAACGCCGGAACCCAGCGGGTCAACGCCGGGACCGGCCGCCTGCTCTCCGGATCGTCCCAGCTCACGGCGGGGCTCGGCACGCTCTCGGGAGGCGCGGGCGAACTCCGGGGCGGGCTGGGACGGCTGTCCGGCGGCGCCGTGACCCTGGAGACCGCCCTCGCGCAGATCTCCCACGGCAACGAGCAACTGGCGAACGGCCTCAACGAGGGCGTCTCCCAGATCCCGGACTACGGCGCCGGGGAACGCGCCGCGCGCGACGACATGATGAGCAACCCGGTGCGGCTGGCCAGCTCCACCGAGAACGAGGTGCCGAACTACGGGACGGGGTTCGCGCCGTTCTTCGTCCCCCTCTCCCTGTGGGTCGGCGGCATGATCATCTACATGCTGCTGCGCCCGCTGAACCCCCGCGCGCTCGCGGGCACCGCGCCCGGACGCCGCGTCGCCCTCGCCGGCTGGCTGCCCGCCGCGGCGATCGGCGCGGCGCAGGCCTGCGTCGTCCTCGCCGTCCTGCACTTCGCGCTCGGCCTGCGCGCCGAGCACTGGCCCGGCCTCGTGGCGTTCCTCGCGCTCGCCTCCGCCGCGTTCCTCGCGGTGATCCAGTGGGTGAACGCCCGCTTCGGCCCGATCGGCCGGATCATCGCGCTGGCGCTCCTGATGCTCCAGCTCACCTCCGCCGCCGGCACGTACCCGATCGAGACGAGCCCGGCGTTCTTCCAGGCCATCCGCCCGTACCTGCCGATGCCGTGGGTCGTGGACGCCGTCCGGCACCTGATCAGCGGCGGCGACCTGTCCTCGGTATGGCAGGGTTGTGCGGTGCTGGCCGCCTTCCTGGCCGGCGGGCTCGCGCTCACCGCCCTGGCCGTCCGGCACAACCGGGTCTGGACGGTGAAGCGCCTGCACCCGGCACTGAAGCTCTGATCGGAGGCAGGGGACGTGGCCCGCATCGCGACCCGGGAGAAGCTCTTCACCGCGGCGATCGAGCTGATCGCCGAGAGCGGGCTCGCCGCGACGACCGTCGACCAGATCGCCGAGCGCGCCGGGGTGGCCAAGGGCACCGTCTACTACAACTTCGACAGCAAGGCCGCGCTGTTCGCGGCGCTGCTGGAGTACGGCGTCGACCGCCTCGCCACCGCGCTCAGCGACGCCGCGTCCGGCCGCCCCCCGCTGGAGGCGCTGGACGCCGTCGTCGCCGCGGAGCTGGCGTTCATCGGCGAGCACGAGCCCTTCGCCCGGCTCCTGATCGCCGAGACGTGGCGGGCCGGCGGCGACTGGCAGCACGCCGCCCGCCTGATCCGCGAGCGCGCCATCGGCGTCGTCGCCGACGTCCTGCGCGAAGCGGTCGCCACCGGCGACCTGCGCTCCGACCTGGACACCGGCACGGCCGCCTCCGCCGTCTTCGGCATGGTCCTCACCGTCGCCCTGGACTGGCGCGCCCTCCAGCCCGGCCGCTCCCTGGACGACGTCCAGGCGACCCTGCTGGACCTCCTCCGAGGCCGCCTCACCCCCTGATCTTCACTGGACGAGCTGCTGGCCGCCGTCGATGTCGTAGGTCGCGCCCGTGAGCGCCGTGTTGGCCATGATGTGGACGGCCAGCGCGGCGACGTCGGCCGGGCCCACGACCCGGCCGATGGGGAGCGTCGCCCGCAGCTCGTTCCTGCGCTCGTCGAGCCGGTCCCCGAGAAGCGACGCCGACAGCGGCGTGTCGACGAAGCCCGCGGCGATGAGGTTGACCCGGACGGGCGCGAGTTCGAGGGCGAGGGTCGCGGTGAACGGCGGCAACGCGGCGGTGGCGGCGGAGATGAGCCCGAGCCCGCGGCGGACGCGACGGCCCCCGGTGCCGCCCATGAGCAGGAGCGTCCCCCCGGGGCGCATCCTCGGGGCCGCGCTGCGCGCGATCTGGAGCGCCACCACCATGTGCCCGCCGACCTCCTCGCGCACCTCGTCGGCGTCCATCTCCAGCAGCGGCTTGTAGCGGGGCCCTCCGGCCGTGATCAGCACGTGGTCGACGGGTGAGGGGAGCTCCCGGAAGAACCCCTCCACGGCGTCCCGGTCGTTGGCGTCGAACACGGCAGTGCTCCGCGCCCCGACGTCCAGCGCGGCGCGCTCCAGCCGCTCGGGGCTGCGCCCGGTGAGGACGGTCTCGGCCCCCTCGGTCCGGGCGAGCCGGGCGGTCTCCAGCCCGATCCCCGCGCTGCCGCCGACCAGGACGACCGTCTGCCCGTCCAGCTGCGTCCCCATGATCTCTCCCGGCGGGTGCTGGTCTTCGGGAGCCGCCGTGGCGGCGGCCTGAAGGCGTACGGCGTCACCATCACCCGCACCCTCAGGCCAAAACCCCTCTTTAACAGCCCTTACTGGCCTTTAGGCGGATTCTCGCCTCGCGCGCTACGGCGCGTCCGTGAGCTTGGCGGCGTCGGGCGCGTAGGCGGCCATCCAGTGCGGGTGCAGGCGGTAGTAGACGACCTCGTTGTCCCAGTCGAAGGCGTCATCGCCGTAGAAACCCTTGAGGTAGGCGCGCAGGTCCGGCCAGTCCGGGGCCGGTTCGCCGTCCCGCGGGTTGAGGATCTCCACCGTGCCGTGCGTGAACACGCCGAGGTCCTCCCCGCGCATGTGCGCCGCGCTGACGGCGGGCCGGGCGGCCAGATGGCGGGCCTTGGCCGCCTCCCGCGCCGTGCCGAAGTGCCACTTGCCGTGCAGGAAGTGCCCGTCCACTCCGCTGATCCGCGGCTCCCCCAAGGCGGTCACCGTGGACAGCGCCAGCGTGCACATGCCGGTGAGCACCCGGCAGAGCTGCTCGGCGGTCAACGTCCTCTCCGTGTTGATGATCGACCGCAGATGCGCGGTGGAGCGGGAAAGGGAGTCGTCCAGAAGGGTCTGGAGCTCTTTGAGTTCTTCTCTGGTTTCACGCATGACGAGTCCTAGTCCGAAGGGTCCGGTCCACACTTCATCCCCCAGCACTGGCCGGTGTCCCCACCCTGCCCTTAAAACCTGACACCTTCCGTCAGGCTTTCTCCGGGTGCGGAAAGTTCGGCGGCTCCGCGCGAACTTCTCGATGCCGTCGGGACATCCGGACGGCCGCGGCCGACCGTGGGTTCGGGGAGCGGCCGGTCGGATTGATCACGTCCCGCCGCGCCAACTCGCGCCGCGTCCCCCCGCATCTCACCCCCCAGAGCGCGATCACGAGAGACCGCGCACGGAGAACGGGAGCGAGGACCCATGCGGAAGATCATGATCACCGGAATGGCGGCGGCGCTGGCACTCGGCCTGACGGCCTGCGGCGGCGACGGCGGCTCCGCGGCGGCCTCGCCCTCCTCGCCCGCGGCCTCCGCGCCCGCGCCGAGCGAGTCCTCGACGCCGGACGGCGGGTCCACGCCTGGCGGCCCTTCGACCCCGCAGGGCCCGGGCGGCTCGGGTACCCCGGGCGGCCGGCACACCCCGCTCGCGCAGCAGGGCGGGCAGCAGGGCGGCCGGCAGGTCACCACCAAGTGGGGGCCGCTGCGCTACCTGGCGCCGGGCAAGTACACCGTCGGGAACGTCGCCTTCTTCACCGCCACCGACACCGTCGTGTACGTCGCCGGAGGCACCTGCCCCAACGGCGCGCCCACTCCGCCCGACGTCAGCAAGTGCTCCGTCGACGGACTCGACGAGTGGGTGAAGGCCGCCCCGCACAACGCCAGCGTCCGCTTCTCCGGCGCGACCGCCACCCGCATCACCGAGACGCAGTAGCGCGCGGCCGCCCAGCTTCGGAAGCCCCGCCGGCAGACCGGCGGGGTTCCCGCGCTTCCGGCGCCGGGCGGGGTCAGGGGAGTTTGCGGATCTCTTCTATGACGGACGGCATCGTCTCGTTGTTGTGGCGGATCCAGTCGAGGAGGACGGCGACCTGGTCGTCGGTGTAGGCGTCGAGGCGGTCGCGGAAGGCCCGGCCGATCGGTTCGAAGTAGCGGGCGAACTGGGCGACGTTCTCCTCGACGAGTTCGACGATCACGCGGCGGCGGTCGTCGGGGTCGCGGGTGCGGCGGACGTAGCCGGCGCGCTCCAGGCGGTCGATGACGGCGGTGATGGCGCCGCCGGTCGTGATGCCCATGAGCTGGGCGAGCTGGCCGGGCGTCTGGGGGCCGTCGAGCGTCAGCGCGTTGACGCACTGCGCGTCGGTGACGTTCATGCCCGCCTTGCTCGCGGTGGCATGGTGCAGCAGCACCGTGAACATCGTGCTGCGCTGCATCGCCATCTGCAGCTCGCCCGCCATCCGCTCGCGCTCCGGGGTCGACACGCCGAGGACCTCTCTCCCTATTTCTCTCATGTAGAGACACTCATTTCAAGAGCGACTCTCTAGGGGAGATTCTATCGACCCCACCCCGGCGGGACCAGGCAGGACGGCGACGGCATGTGGCGCAGCCGACACCGTTCAATGATCGCACCACTGCGGAGCGCGACCTACCATGGGTTTCGTTAGGACCACTAACAGAGGTCCGCTCCTGGCCCCGAATCCCACGAAGGTTCGGGGCCGCCCCCCTATCTGGCCTCCTCCGCCACCTGCTTCGCCCACCGGTAGTCCGCCTTGCCGGCCGGGGACCGCTTCATCTCCGCGACGAACGCGTAGACGCGCGGCACCTTGTAGCCCGACAGCTTCTTGCGGCAGTGCTCGTTCAGCTCCTCGGAGGAGGGCTCCGCGCCGGAGGGCTGGACGACCGCCGCGACCCGGCTGCCCCAGCGCTCGTCCGGAATGCCCGTCACGACCGCGTCGTAGACGGCGGGGTGGCCCTTGAGGACGGCCTCGACCTCCTCCGGGAACACCTTCTCGCCGCCGGTGTTGATGGCCTGCGAGCCGCGACCGTACACGGCGATCGAGCCGTCCTCCTCCACGGTCGCGATGTCGCCGGTGAGCAGCCAGCGCCGGCCGTCCACCAGGGGGAACGTCCGGGCGGTCTTCTCCGGGTCGTTGTAGTAGCCCTGCGCGATGTGGCCCGTGCGGGCGACCTGGCCGATCACGCCGGATCCCGGCTTCACGGGCTGGAACGCGTCGTCCAGGACGGTGACGTTCTCCACGTCCGGCGCGAACCGCAGGCCCTTCTCCGGGGTGGAGCCGGCGACCGCCTCGGCCGTCGAGCCCGACTCGGTCGAGCCGAAGCGGTCCAGGATCATCGTGTTCGGCAGCAGCCTCTGGATGCGGTCGCGGACCGTCCCGGTGAAGATCGCGCCGGTGGAGACGTAGGCCAGCAGGGACGAGGTGTCGTAGTCCCCGCGCGCCAGCTCCTCGGCCATCGGGATCGCCATGGCGTCCCCGGTGATCGTCAGCGAGTTGACCTTCTCCCGCTCGATCGTCCGCCACACGTCCGCCGCGTCGAACTTGCGCGTGTAGACGAGCGTCGCGCCCATGAACCAGGCGATCCAGGTGGCCATCTGGGCGGCGCCGTGCATCAGCGGCGCGACCGGCATCATGGTCATCGGGCCGCCGCCCCGGGCGTTCTCGACGACGTCCTCCGGCCTGGTCGGACGGGGAAAGGTGGGGTTCCAGAACGCGAGCAGCATCTGCTCGGTCGACCACATGACGCCCTTCGGCATCCCGGTGGTCCCGCCGGTGTAGATGATGTAGAGGTCGTCCTTGGAGCGCGCCGGGAAGTCCCGTGCGCCGGAGGCGTCCTCCAGAGCCTCGTCGTAGGCGACCGCGCCCGGGATGGACGGCTCGCCGCCCACCGCGACGAGGTGCCGCAGCCCGGGCGCCTCCGGGACGGTCGCCGCGACGCGGTCCTCGAACTCCACGTCGTACAGCAGCGCGACGCTGTCGGAGTCCTTGTACACGTAGAGGAGCTCGCTCTCCACGTACCGGTAGTTGACGTTGATGGGCACGGCCCGGATCTTCAGCGCGGCCAGCAGCGCGGCGGCGTACTCGACGCCGTTGTAGAGCTGGACGGCGACGTGCTGGCCGGGCCGGACCCCCGCGTCCGAAAGGTGGTGCGCGAGGCGGTTCGCGTGCTCGTCCAGCTCGGCGTAGGTGAGGCGCCGGTCGCCGCACACCAGCGCGAGACGGTCCCCGATCGCGTCCGCGACGCCCTCGAACAGGTCAGCGTGGTTGAACTCCATCGGACGGGCCTCCGGGAATCAGGGTTTGTCGCTGCCGACGATCCACATGGCGAAGAACTGGGCTCCGCCTCCGTAGGCGTGGCCGAGCGCGCGGCGCGCGCCGTCCACCTGGTGCTCGCCCGCCCGGCCGCGCACCTGCAGCGCCGCCTCGGCGAACCGGATCATCCCGGACGCCCCGATCGGGTTGGACGACAGCACGCCGCCGGACGGGTTCCACGGGATGTCGCCGTCCAGTGCCGTCGCGCCCGCCTCGGTGAGCTTCCAGCCCTCGCTCTCACCGCAGAACCCGAGGTTCTCCAGCCACATCGGCTCGTACCAGGAGAACGGGACGTAGACCTCGGCGCAGTCCAGCTCGCGCCGCGGGTCGGAGATCCCGGCCTGCCGGTAGACGTCCGCCGCCGCGTCCTTGCCGCCCTGCGGGCTGACGGTGTCGCGCCCGGCGAACTGCATGGGCTCCGAGCGCATCGCCGTGCCGTGCACCCACGCGGGCGGGGCCGGCGCCCGCTTCGCCGCGTCCTCCGAGGCCAGCACCATCGCGCACGCGCCGTCCGAGGACGGGCACGTCTCCAGGTAGCGGATCGGCTCCCAGAGCATGGGCGTCGACTCGACCATCTCGCGGGAGATGCCGGGGATCTTCAGGTGCGCGTACGGGTTCTTCAGCGCGTTCTGCCGGTCCTTGACCGCGACGAGCGTCCCGACGTGGTCGGGGGCGCCCGAGCGGCGCATGTAGGCGCGGATGTGCGGGGCGAAGTAGCCGCCCGCGCCCACGACCAGCGACGTCGTGAACGGCGAGTTCACCGTCAGCGCCCACGTCGCGTTCGACTCCGACTGCTTCTCCCACGCGATCGTGAGGACGCGGTCGTGGACGCCGCCCTGGATCAGCCCCGCCGCCACGATCGCCGTGGAGCCGCCAACCGACCCGGCGGTGTGCACCCGCATGATCGGCTTCCCGGCGGCGCCGAGCGCCTCGGCGAGGAACGTCTCCGGCATCATCACGCCCTCGAACAGGTCGGGGGCCTTGCCGACGACGACCGCGTCGATGTCCTTCCAGGTCAGCTGGGCGTCCTCCAGCGCCCGGCGGGCCGCCTCGCGCAGCAGCCCGGCCATCGAGACGTCCAGCCGCTTGGTCTTGTACGCCGTCTGCCCGACGCCGATGATCGCGCAACGGTTAGCCATGGTTCTCTCCCGACAGGACGCAGACGAGGTTCTGCTGGAGGCAGGGGCCGGACGAGGCGTGCCCCAGCACGCGCGACGCCGACCCGTCGTGGACGCGGGCCGCGGCCTCGCCGATCCGGATGAGGCCAGCGGCCATCATGGGGTTCGCCGACAGCGGCCCGCCGGACGGGTTGACCGCCGTGTCCTCGCCCAGGCCGAGCGCCTCCCGCAGGATCAGCTCCTCGTGCGTGTACTGCGCGTGCAGCTCGGCGACCTCGATCCCGGTCGCGCCGGCCCTCTCGCCCGCGACGCGGGCCGACTCCGAGCGGCTCAGGTCGCGGACGCCCGGCGCGTGCGGCTCGGTGCGGTGGTCGATCCCGGTGATCCACGCGGGGCGCTCGCACAGCTCGCGGGCCCGGTCGCCCGCCGCGAGGACGATCGCGGCGGCGCCGTCGGTGACGGGCGCGACGTCGTAGGGGTGCAGCGGGGCGACGTCGTAGTCGTCGCCCTCGGGGTCGGGCAGGTGCAGCGCGAACGGGTTGCCGCGCCCGGCCTCGCGGGACCGCGCGGCGACGGCGCGCAGGTCGTCCTCCTTCGCGCCCGACCGCTCCATGTAGGCGCGGGCCTGGAGCGCGGCCAGGGACACCGCGTCGATGCCGAGCGGCGCCAGGTGGTACGGGTCGAGCTGCTGGGTGAGGACGGCGCGCAGGTTCCCCTGCGACGACTTGCCGAACCCGTACACGAGCGCGGTGTCGATGTCGCCGTGCTGGAGCCTCACCCACGCCTCGTACAGCGCCCAGGCGGCGTCCATCTCGACGTGGCTCTCGGAGATCGGCGGCCACGCGCCGATGGCGTCCAGCGCCGACACGAACGCGAAGGGGGCGCCGGCGAGGTAGTCGCAGGATCCGGAGCAGGTGAAGCCGAACTGCTTCTGGCCCGTCCGCTCCTTGATCTCGGTGATGACGGGGGCCAGGATCTCGATCTCGGCCATCCCCCGGTCCTCACCGCTGTGCTCGGTCTGCGCGAACGCGACCACGGCCACGGGACGAGGCATCACATGAAGTCCTTGATCTCTTCGAAGGGGACGTCGGGCTCGTCGATCGGCTCGAACCACTTGATGTTGCCCATCGTCCGCTCCCACTCCTCGCGGGGCCGCCACGCCGCCTTCACCCGCATGCCCATCCGGACCTGGTCGGCCGGGATGCCCGCCACGAGCGTCAGCATCGTCAGGCCCGCGCCGTCCAGCAGGACGTAGGCGGACACGAACGGCACCTCGGGCGCGCGCGGGTCGGGGATGTTGTTGACCGCGAAGGTGGTGACGGTGCCGGTGTCGGGCAGCTCCACCTCCTCGGTCGTGGGGACGCCGTCGCGCGGGCACAGCCCCTTCATCGGGACGATCACCGATTCGCACACCGGGCACCGGTGGCCGAGGATGCGGCCCTCGGACATGCCCTCCAGGAAGCGCCGCAGGGCCTGCCCGCCCTTCAGGCGGTACTCCAGCCGCGTCGGCGCGTTGATCATGGTGACCTCGGGCTGGAAGCACTCGATGTCGCCGATCCCGCCGGTGCGCTCGGCCCGCCACCGGGGGCGGACGCGCATCCCGGTCCTGAGGAACTTCGGCGGCTTCGCGCCCTCCTCGAAGATGCCGAGGTCGAGGGCGTGCAGGAGCGCGGTGTCGGCGCCGTCCGGGCGGATCAGCGCCCAGGCGAACGGGCGGTCGAGCGGGTGCTCCTTCGCCGGGTGCGCCACCCACGACCAGGTCGTGACCGTCCCGACCGGGCCGACCTCGACGAACTCGTCCGTCACGTCCTCGCCCGTCTGCGGGTCGTACTCCGACGGCGGGACGAGGACCCTGCCGTCCGCGGTCCGGACGCCGACCAGCCGGCCGTCGCGCAGCTCGCTGAAGAAGCGGCCGATCACCGGGCCGACCGAGCGCGTGTAGCCGCCGGGGAACTCCAGGACGTGGTTCGGCTCGGGCGGCCCGGCGTCGGCGGGCGCGTTCTCGACGGGCGCCGTGTCAGATGGCACTGTCGCGGTCCTTCCAGTACGGGTCCCTGAGCTTGCGCTTGAGGAGCTTGCCGTTGGGTTCGCGCGGCATCGCCTCGATGAAGTCGACGGACCTCGGCCACTTCATCTTGGCCAGCCGCCCCTCCAGCGACGCGAGGATCTCCTCCGCGAGCCCCGGGCCGGGCTCGACGCCCTCGGCGGGCTCCACCACGGCCTTGATCTGCTCGCCCCACTCGTCGTCCGGGATGCCGAACACGGCCACGTCCCCGACCTTGGGATGCAGGATGATCTCGTTCTCGATCTCGGCCGGGTAGATGTTCGCCCCGCCCGAAATGATCATGTCGGCCTTGCGGTCGGACAGGAACAGGAACCCGTCCTCGGTCAGGTACCCGATGTCCCCGACGGTGAAGAAGTCCTTCAGCCGGTTCTTCTCCGTCTTCTCCTTGTCGCCCTTGTACTCGAACTCGACGCCGGCCATCTTCATGTAGATCGTGCCGTGCGTCCCGGTCGGGACGGGCTCGCCGTCGTCGTCCACGATCAGCAGCTCGCTGATCGGCCAGGCGTTGCCGACGGTGCCGGGGTGGGCGCGCCAGTCGGCCGGGCTGGCGATCGTCCCGCCGCCCTCCGTCGCCGCGTAGTACTCCCAGATGCAGTCGCCCCACCAGTCGAGCATCTGCTGCTTGAGCGGCACGGGGCACGGCGCCGCCGCGTGGATCGCCCACTTCATGCTCGACACGTCGTACCGGGACCGGACGTCCTCCGGCAGCGACAGCAGCCGCTTGAAGTGCGTCGGCACCATGTGGGTGTTGCTGACGCGGTGCTCCTGGATCAGCCGCAGGGTCTCCTCGGCGTCCCACCTGTCCATGTAGACGAGCGTGTGGCCCATCTGCAGGGCCGTCCCGCCGAACTGGGTGACGGCCGTGTGGTAGTTCGGGGAGGTGACGAGGTGCGCCTGGTGCTCTCCCCCGGCGGGGCGGCCCGGAGGGATGCCGAACATGCCGAGCAGGAACGTCATCAGCTCGGCGCTGTCGTCGGGGTCGAGCCCGGCCAGCGCCCGCTTGACGCCCTTCGGCCGTCCCGTCGTCCCGGACGTGTAGTGCATCGTGGCGCCGTTGCTGCGGTCGTCCGGCAGGGTGTCGGGCTGCCCGTCGACGAGTTCCGCGATCGGCCGGAAGCCCTCGACCTCCCCGAACGCGAACCGCCGGTGGGCCTCGATCTCCTCGCCCGCCCGCGCGCCCTCGGCGGCGTACCGCTCGTGGACGAAGAACGCCTTGGCCTCGCTGTCGGCGACGATGTAGCCGATCTCCGGGCCGGTCAGATGCCAGTTGATCGGCGTGTAGTACCAGCCCGCCTGGAGCGCCGCCAGGTAGAGGACGACCCCGTCCGCGCCGTTCGGGACGAGGCCGCAGATGCCGTCGCCCTTCTCCAGTCCGAGCGCGCGCAAGCCGTGGACGAGCCGGTTCGCGCGTGCCAGCAGGTCGCCCGCGGCGTGCTGCGTCCCGTCCGGATCGATGGCGGCGACCCACTCGGGATCGGCCTGCGCCAGCCGCCAAAAGCCCAATGACCCCATCGGATCTCCCTACGTGAGCACAGAGCACACAGAGCACAGAGCACCGGCGCCCGCTGCGGACGCCCGGCAGCCAAAGTAGATCACGTTCTCGTTTTGCAGTTCAACCCCTACCGGTAGGGCAGCGGCTTAACTAGAATCTGTTCTCGTTTGACATCTGAGCTGGAGGAACCATGACGGAACGGCTGCCGATCAGCACCGAGCACTGCGTCGTCGAGCGCGACGGCCACGTCGTCATCGTCACGATGAACCGCCCGGAGGCGCGCAACGCGCTCAGCTCGTCCATGCTGGTGGGCCTCGCCGACGCCTGGACCTACATCTCCGACACCCCCGAGGTGCGCGTCGCCATCCTCACCGGGGCCGAGGGCACGTTCTGCGCCGGCGCCGACCTGAAGGCCATGGGGCAGCAGCCGTCCGACCCCCGCGTCCGGGAGCGGATGGCGCAGATCCCCAACTTCCACTGGAAGGGCCTGCTGCGCGAGGGCCAGCCGACCAAGCCGCTGATCTGCGCCATCGAGGGCTACGCCGTGGCGGGCGGCACCGAGCTGCTCGTCGGCACCGACCTGCGCGTGGTCGCTGAGGGCGCCACCCTCGGCCTGTACGAGGCGAAGCGCGGCCTGTTCCCCATGGGCGGCTCCGCGATCCGGCTCCCCCGCCAGATCGGCTACGCCAACTCGATGGACATCCTGCTGACCGCCCGCTCGGTCACCCCGCGGGAGGCCCTCGCCATGGGCCTCATCAACAAGATCGTCCCGGATGGGCAGGCGCTGGCCGCAGCCCGCGAGCTGGCCGACCAGATCGCCGCCTGCGGCCCGCTCGCCGTCCAGGGCATCCTGCGCACCTACCGCGAGACCCAGCACCTGTCCGAGGAGGACGCCCTCAAGATCTCCGACGAGATCGGCTGGCCGGTCATCGGCTCCGAGGACGCCAAGGAGGGCTCGCGCGCCTTCAAGGAGAAGCGCCCGCCCGTCTACCACGGCAAGTGACGTCCGTCCGGCCGGAAATGGACTGTCCGTAAATAGGGGCCGGGTTTGCGGGGCGCCTCCCGTGGCATCGCCTGGGGCGAAGGCGAGCACGGAAGGACGAGGCCATGGCCTTGCATCTAGGACGCAAGCACGAGACGCCGGAGGAGACGTCCCCCCGTCCGCCCCGGCGGGCGCTCTGGCGGCGGACGGACGGCACGGCCGTCCAGCGCAAGCCGCCGCGCTGGCGGCGCACCAGGCCGAACCCCGTCAGCGCGATGATCATGGCGGCGGGCTGGGCGGCGGTCGCGATCCTCGCCCTCGGCATGCTGCTGACGTGGGGCGGCGCGAACCCCGGCAACACCCTGGTGGACGCCACGCTCGACGCGGGACGCTGGCTCGCCACGCCGTTCCACGACGTCTTCACGCGCAGCGACCCCGACGAGCAGCTCTACATCAACTGGGCCCTCGCGGGCGCCGTCTACTACGTCCTGGCCCGCGCACTGTCCTGGATGACCCGCTTCTGACCCGCCCCCGGGCCGAGGAGCCCGGCCGGCGCCAGAGGAACGGCGCCGGCCGGGCTCCCTATGCGGTCGTCAGTTGCTGCGCCAGTGGGCCAGGTCGGCCCACCGGGTCGCGTCGGTGATCGTATAACCGACCGCCCACATGGTCGTGGTGCCCGGCCGGAGGGCCAGCTCCGAGGGGTTGACCGTCGTCCCGGCGGGCCGGGTCAGCTGCTTGCCGGACCAGACGCCCGCCGCGGTGCGGTGGCGCATGGCGCCGCTGGCGTAGACCCAGATACCGCCGGCGCCGTCCGAGGCGACCCGTGTCATGTAGGTGCCGGAGGCGCCGAGGGCGGTGGTCCACTTGGTGCCGTTCCAGTGCGCCAGTATCGCCCGGGAGACCGTCTTGCCCGCCCCGTCCGAGACCCGCGCCGTGCCGACCGCCCAGACGTTCTTCCCGGAGGCGGCGTACACGTCGGACAGGGCGGACGCGATCTCTCCCTGGACGGTCCCGGCGACCTTGGGGAACGGGATGGTGGTCCACTTGGTGCCGTTCCAGTGGGCCGTGGCGGGCAGCCCCGCGCCCGCCCATCCGACCGCCCACGCGCTGGTGGGCGAGACCGCGGTGATCGCACGGGGCTTGATCCCGATCGGGGTGCCGGCCCAGGACGTGCCGTTCCAGTGCTTGGCCGCCGAGCTGCTGACGACCCACGTGTTGCGCGGGCCCGTGGTGGCGATGTCGGTGGGCTGGAAGGCCAGCGGGGCCTTGAACGTCTTCCAGGCCGTGCCGTTCCAGTGCAGCACGGCGTGGGAGTCGCCCGAGGTGTTGAGCTGGGCGGCCAGCCACAGGTTCGACGCCGACGTGGCCGCGGCGGCGTTGAAGCGGTACGGGGCGGCGGCCGCCGGCAGCGCCACGTTGCTCCAGGTGTCGCCGGTCAGGCGCTGGAGGATCGGCTTGTAGACGCCGCTCGCCTGCCGGCCGCCGGCGGCCCACATGGTGCCGTCGGGCGCCGCGGCGAGACCGCTGAGGCTGGTGCCGGTGTCGGCCTTCGGGCTGCTCTGCACGAGCGGCCACGTGGTCGCGGCGGCGCCCGCGACGGACGCCGCGCGGTGCTCGCCGGGGCGCGCCGCGACGATCCCGGCGGCGGCGACCGCCCCCAGAGCGAGGGTGGACCCCGCGAAAACGGCGAGCCTTCTGCTTCTCTTCACCCGATGCCTTTCCCCGTAAAAATGATCTTGGTGCGGGCACACCGTAACAGCGGCCACCGCCGGTATCAGGGGCTTTGATGATCTTCGTACGGTCGCCGCGCGACCGGGAAAGCGCGCGGCCCCGGCCGGGGCTGGGAGGAACAGCACCGGCCGGGGCCTTCGGGGCGGTCAGCCCTCGGTGATGGCGTTCAGGCGCTCGATCGCCTCGACGTACTCCTCGATCAGGTCGTAGACGACCTGCGCGGCCGGCTTCACCTGGTTCATCGATCCGACGATCTGGCCCACCGGGAAGGTGACCAGCTCCCCGTCGCCGGACCGCTGGATCCGGGGCAGGGCGTCGGCGATCAGCATGAACTGCATGGGCATCGGGAGGTAGCCCGGCGAGTTCTCGCTCTCCCACGCCTCGGTCCACGCGGTCTTGAGGAAGCGCGCGGGCTTGCCCGTCCAGGCCCGGGACCGGACGGTGTCGCGGGACGTGGCGTTGAGCAGCTTCGGCAGGGCCCGCTCGGGGGTGTCGGCCTCGTCGACCGTCAGCCAGATCGAGCCCGTCCAGACGCCGTCCGCGCCGAGCGCCATGCCGGCGGCCATCTGGCGGCCCCGGCCGATGCCGCCCGCCGCGAGCACGATGGTGTCCTCGCCGACGGCGTCCACGACCTCGGGGATGAGGACCATGGTGGCGACGTCGCCGGTGTGCCCGCCCGCCTCGGTGCCCTGCGCGACGATGATGTCCACGCCGACCTCGACCTGCTTGCGGGCGTGCCGCGCGTTGGAGGCCAGCCCGGCGACCTTCACGCCGTGCTCGTGCGCCTGCTCGACGACGTCCGCCGGGGGCGGGCCGAGCGCGTTGGCCAGCAGCGCGATCGGGTGCTTGAGCGCCACCTCGACCTGCGGCCGCGCGGTCACGTCCGTCCAGCCGAGCAGCGCCTTGCCGGCCTGCTCGCTGGGCGGGTCGACCCCGTGCTCGGCCAGCAGGTTCTCCAGGAACTCCCGGTGCTGCCCCGGGATCATGCCCTGGAGCTTGCCGAGCAGCTCCTCGGCGTCGCCGACGTCGGCGCCCTCGTACTTGGCGGGCATCACGACGTCCACGCCGTAGGGCTTGCCCCCCACGTGCTCGTCGATCCACTTCAGCTCGAGTTCGAGCTCCTCGGGGGTGAAGTGCAGGGCGCCGAGGACGCCCATGCCGCCGGCGCGGCTCACCGCCGCGACCACGTCGCGGCAATGACTGAACGCGAAGATCGGGTACTCGATGCCGAATAGTTCGGTGACTCGTGTCCGCACAGCCTCGACCCTAGGCGCGGACCCGTAAAACTGCAACAGGTTCTAGTTAGGAATCTCATCCCGGACGCCCGCCAGCCCGCCTTCTAGAACACGTATCAAAAGCACCCTCAGCGCCACGGGCCGACGCACAGGAAACCCCGCACCAGCAAAGCAAAGGCAACACGGCCCGCAGGCGGCGCAGGCCGTAGGTGGCCCAGGCCGTAGGTGGCCCAGGCCGCAGACAACGCGGGCCCCAAGCAACGCAGGCCGTAGGTGGCGCAGGCCGCGGGCAACGCGGGCCGCAGGGGGCGCAGGTAGCGCAGGCATGAGGCGGCGCGGGGCGGGGCGGGAGGCGGCGCGGGGCGGGAGGCGGCGCGGGGCGGGAGGCGG